>JAQBWE010000305.1 GCA_027625315.1 Planctomycetota bacterium | reverse complement strand
CGCCGCGGGTCGGGCACGCGCTCGAGATGGAGCTCGGGCACCCGTGCGGCCAGCAAGCCGACCATTCGTCTGTTCATCCGTCCGTCCATGATAGCGACCTCCTTGCGTCAGTACTTGCAGGCCGGCCGCGTCGGGAGCGTCCTGAGGCGGTCGTTACTGCAACGTTTTTGTGAAGCCGGGGCCGTTCCGCCAAGAAAGCAGCCCCGTGGCAAACGATCGGCGATACGAAGCGGGCCCGCCAGTTTGGGCGGGCCCGCTTCCCCTTTCGCGGAGGGCGACGGGCACGGGCCCCGCGTGAGACCGCCGAAGAACCGGCCTCGCTCACGGCGGACAGCCGCCCCGAACGACGACCACCACCGCGCGTTGGCAGCCTCACAACCGACGGCGCCCAGTAGCGAATGCGAATTTATGCAGCAGCCCACGCCGCGCTGCCCCGAGCGTGATCCCCTGCTCGTTCACAGCGCGCCCGCCCCCGAACCTGCCGAGTGACCAATCAGGTCTGTCTACTGCGCCCCCAGGAAGCGGCTGAGGTCGTGGAGCTCCTGCGGCTCACCGAGGGCGACCAGGGTGCCGCCGGCGCGCAGGCGCATCGAGGGTGAGGGATTGTAGACATAGGGGCCGCGGCGCCCCTTGCGGAGGCCGATGATCACGACACCCGTTCTCCGCGCCAGGTCCGCGTCGGCCAGGCTGTGCCCGACGATGGGGCAGCCCGCGTGGATCTCGATCGCCAGGACGAGGACGAGGCGGTCCTGGTGCGAGAGGATGCCGTCGGCGAAGGCTGCGAGCTCGGGGCGCAGCATCAGATCGCCCAGCCGCGCGCCGCCCAGGACGGACGGGACGACGACGTCGGCTGCGCCCACCGTCCGGAATTTGGAGGCGTCCGTAGGGTCCTCGGCCCGCGCGACGATCCGCACTCCGGGCTGAAGGGTGCGGGCAGCGAGGCAGGCGTAGAGGTTGTCGCGGGCCTCAGGGAGCGAGGCGATGAAGCCGGCCGTCTGCGGGAGTCCAGCTTCGTGCAGGGTCTCGTCCAGGAGCGCGTCTCCGACGAGGACCCGAACGCGGGCGCCGAGCGCGTGCCCTAAAGCGGCGGCGCGCTCAGGGTCTCGCTCGATGATCACGACGTCCGAGCCCAGGCGAACGAGCTCCCGGGCCGCGTCGCGCCCGACGGGCCCGCCGCCCGCTACGACAACCGGCAGCGCTTCAGCCACGAGAGCCTTCGGGATCGGTCGCGCGCTCGTCCTCGGGGGCGGCTCCTTGCTCCGCGAGCTCTTCCACGGACAGCTCCGCGGGCCCGTCGTCCCCGAGCGCGGGGTCCAGCAGCGGCGCGGTCCAGATGCCGAGATCGGCGTCGAGATCGCGGACAGCCCGAATAAGCCACATACCGATTTTACTCCAGGTTTTCTGCGACATGAAGTCCTCCGGCGGCGGCTGGACGCTGGTCAACGACGTGTCGGCCGACGTCGTGGACATCATCGCCGGCTCGAAGGCTCGCCAGATGCTCAAGTGCCTCGACTTCGGCAGCGCGTACGTCGTCTCGCCCGTGTTCGACGACGCGTGGTCCTGGTCGCGGCCGGCGCCGGTCTTGCTCGCCGGCACCTGGGACGTCAACGGCGCCCCCGTGACGTGCGGCGCCGTCTCTGAGTACACGGAGCTCGGGTGCTCGTGGTGGGGCTTCGGGTGCGGCACGGGCCTCGCCGGCGGCAACAAGGTTCTCCCGGGCGTGAGCACCGTGCCGCTCAAGTGCGCCGACGACACCAGCGCCCACACCGGGGGCACCTTCAGCATCTGCGGCAAGGACAACTACGGCTACTGGTCCACGTTCGTCCGCACCGAGGACTGAACAGGGCGACAAGGGCGGCGTCGTGGCCGTGTGCACGGGGTGCCACGGCGTGCACGACATCGCGAGCCTCGAGGGCCAGGATCCGCAGGTCATCAAGGCGATCCACGCCGTCGAGCGCCTGCTCCCGGACATCGTGCTCATGGACATCGCCATGCCCGGCCTCGGCGGGCTCGAAGCGACGATCGAGGTCCGCGCGCGGTTTCCGTCGGTGCGCGTGATCGTGCTCTCGCACTACGACGACCGTGAGTACGTCCACCGCTTCATCAAGGCCGGCGTCGCGGGCTACGTGCTCAAGAAGGCCGTGGTCGGCGACCTCGTGACCGCCATCCGCGCGGTAGCCGCCCGCGGCTCGTGGCTCTCTATCCGTGGATCGCGGCCACGGTGCTCGACGAGTACCGCAACGGCGAGCGCAGGAGCGGCGAGGACGCCTACGAGCCTCTCACGTCGCGCGAGAAGCAGGTCCTCGAGCTCATCGCCGAGGGCCGCACGAGCCGCGCCATGGGCGAGCTCCTCTGCATCAGCATCAAGACCGCGATGGGGCACCGCACGAACCTCATGGAGAAGCTCGGCGTGCGCAACCAGGCCGAGCGGGTGAAGTTCGCGGAGGCGTTGGGCCTGGTGTGGGCGGGTTGAGGGACTTGACCCCTGTCGCATCGTCCGCGCATCCTCCGAATCATGGTCATGAATCGTCTATCACCCCAGCCGCCGCTCAGCTCTCGCGAAATCCTCGGCCTCACACGCGACGCGCCCCTCCAGGCGTGGCTCGCGGTGCGGGGCGAGCCGATGCTGCCGCCCTCGCGCTTCGGGGTGAGCAGTCTTCACGCCTCGGCTCGCCGTCGCCACGTGGCTCGGCAGGCGGCTCCTCGGACGCACCGTTCCCGTGCCCAACCTGTTCAACCGCACGCCCACGCCCGAGGCCGACGGCTGGTCCGTGCGCGTCACCCAGGTGCGCGACTTCCGGGGCCGCCGCCTCACCTACGACAGCCACAACGGCACTGACTTCGCCATCCCGCCCGGCACCGTCGTCGTCGCCAGCGCGCCGGGCCGCGTCGCGTCGCGCCGGAGCGAGTACAACCGCGGCGGGCTCAAGCTTTACGTCGACCATGGCGACGGCCTGATGTCCACCTACCACCACCTCGGTCGGACCCTCGTGGCGGTGGGTGCCGACGTGGCCCGCGGGCAGCCCATCGCGCTTTCGGGGTACTCGGGCCTCGACGCGCTCGTCTCCTTCCCGTGGGTCGCGCCGCATGTGCATTACAATGTATTGCTCGGGGGCGTCCTGGGCGGCGGGCGCTCACGCGGACTAGAGGGGCGCCCAGGCGCCCAGCGCGCCCAAGAAGATCAGGCGAGCCACCTCCGCCC
>JAQBWE010000031.1 GCA_027625315.1 Planctomycetota bacterium | reverse complement strand
CGGCGGAGTCTGCGGCGTCGAACGCGGCCGCCGCGTCGGCGGCAGGCGAACCACCGGGCGGCGCACGCTCGTCGGCGCACGGGGCGCGGGCCAGGGCGCAGGCAGCGAGCACGATCGCACCCCGCAGCATCCATCGCACGCCCAGTCGCATCGATACCTCCGCGGCAGAGTCTACCGGGGCGGCGTGCCCGCGCGCGGCGTCAGGCGACCGGCTCGCGATCGACGAACAACACGAGGCCGTAGCGGCCCACGGCCTCATACCCGAGGCCCTCGTAGCAGCGGCGAGCCGGCGTGTTGTCCACGCCGGTGAAGAGGATCCGGACGGAGATCATGACGCCAGGCTACGCGCACCCTCGCGGGTATGCTCCGCGCATGCTGGATCAACAAGTCGCCTTCGATTGCCGCACGGAGATCATCGAACTGCACCGCTTCTTCACGGAGTGGCTCGGTGGGGTCATCCCCGACACGGACGCTACGTGGTCGGCACTCGAGAATGGCCTCGCGCCGACGTTCGCGCTGATCACACCGCGTGGCGACATCCTGGAGCGCGAGCCCTTGCTCGCAAGCCTGCGGCCGATGCACGGACGCCACGCCCCTGAGGCCGGCTTCAAGATCAGCATCCGCGCGTACGCGTGCCGCCACGTGGACGACGACCTCATCGTGGTCACGTACGAGGAGTGGCAGACCCTGCACGGGGCGGAGACGGGTCGCGTGAGTACCGCCGTGTTCGAGCGCAACCCCGCCATGCCCAATCGCGTGCGCTGGCTGCACGTGCACGAGACCGCCCTGCCGGCGGACTAGCGGCCGACTACCAACCGCCGCCGCCGCCGCCGCCAAAGCCGCCCCCGGAGGAGCCGCCGCCACCGGATCCACCGCCGGAGAAGCCGCTGCCGCCGCTCCAGCCGCCGCCGAAGCCACCGTCCAGAAGTCTCGGGTTGGACGCCGGCGGGCGCGGCCCGGAGTACAGGTTCGACGAAACATCACGACTCAGGCCGTCGAGGGTGCGCCCCAGGATGAATCCGTCGCTCTCTCCACGCACCCACGTGGGGTCGCGCTCGTAGATCTCGGCAAACGCGTGCACCCAGCGGTCGTGCAGCCCGAAGACGACCGCGTAGGGAATCAGCTGCTCGAAAATGTCCAAGGGGATCTTCTCCATGCGCTCGCGCTCGGCGGTCCGCATGTACTCCTGCATGCCCAGGATGCGCGCCAGGGCGTCGAGACCCGAGCCGGTGCGCCTGGCCATGTGCCGCGCCACGAAGATCATCGCGATGGCGCAGGGAACGGCGGCCAGGATGTACACGCCCGGAAAGAGTGCCCCAATCAGCAGCACGACGGCCGCCGCGAGGACCGACAGCAGCGTCCAGTGGTTGCGAACTGTGCGGGGGGCCGTGCGCCAATAGCCGCGCTCGACCAGCTTCGACTCGACGAGATCCCGCAGACCCGCCAGCCGAGCCACGAAGCTGTGCTTGAGCGCCGTGAGCCGGACGGAGTCCTTGTCGTCCCCAAACAGGCTCGTGAGGAGCAAGCGGTCCGTGGCCGACAACTCGGCCGTCGCCAGCGCCTTGCGGTCGAGATCCAACCGCTGGCTCTCCTTGCCCGGGCCAATCGTGAGCAGCCCGCGGACCGCCAAGTCCACGATGCCTGCGCTCACGTCGCGGTGATCGAGCGACTCGTCCAGCAATACGCCGACCTCGGTAGGGCCCAGGCCGGCGGGCGGCTCGTACTCCGGGATGATGGTCCGCCTCCCGAGCGCATCGCGCCCCCAGAACCACCAGATCGCAATCCACGCGAAGAGGACGGCGAAGGGAATGAGCAGGAACCAGTTGCCCTGAATGAACCACAGCAGGCGCGTACCGAAGCCCGGATGCTCGATGTGGCCCGGGGGAAAGGCGATGGCGATCGTGAGCGCCTGACCCGGTCGTAAGTACAGGTCGGAGTCGAATGCGTAGGTGCCATCGGCGAGGCGTTCGAACGCAGGGCCGCCGTCGGCGCTGCCGTACGACCCCTGGAACGTGCGCGTGCGGATCTCGGCCGGATCGAGCGCCGTCACCGCCGCAGGCAGCGTCACTGCGCAGCGCACGTGCTCAATCGGAAACTCCCACTCGGGACCGACGACGTTCCAGTACAGCTCGTCGTGACCACCGAACGACGACTCGGCCCCCGTATAGGCGAGCAAGACGTTCAGCGCCCGGTAGCGAATCACGACCTCGCGCGTCGCATCGCTCGCGCCCGGCACGCGGATCTTCAGGACGACCCGCCCGCGCTCCTTGGTCTGCCAGTACTCAAGGTCCGCACCACCGTCGTCCTCGACCGCGTCGATCCGCAGCGCAATCGAGCGGCGCGCGCCCAGGAACCGAACGTCCGCGTAGGGGATGGCCCGAAAGATCCCGTTCCAGCTGCCGTCAAAACGCACGCGCAGGCGCTCGACCACGCGCAGGACGCCGTCCGCGCCCACATCCAACTCGACGCTCAGTTGCTCCATCGTGAGCGTGCGCGCGTACGCCGGGGGCGCTGTAACGCCGAGCACGCCGCCAAGTGTGAGACACGCAACGAGCAGGGTGAGCGTGCGGCGCATCAGGCCTCCGAATCCGTGAAGTCGATTCTGGGCACCGCGGTCTCCGCCGCATCCTCGACCTGGAAGTACGGCTGCACGCGCTTGCCGGCGAAGCTGGCGATGATGTTCGAGGGGACGCGCTCGACGAGGTTGTTCCAATCACGCACCGTGCCGTTGTAGTAGCGGCGCGCGTACTGCAGAGCGTCCTCGATCTCGACGAGGTCGCCGTGCAACGCGCGGAAGTTCTTGTCGGCCTTGAGCTGGGGATAGGCCTCCACGAGCGCGAAGAGCTTCCCCAGGGACGCCTGGAGCCCACGCTCGCTCGCCTCGCGATCGGGCAAAGCGTCGGCCTCGGCGGCCGCGTTGCGCGCTTGCACGACGCCCTCCAGCGTCTCCTGCTCGTGCGTCGCGTAGGCCTTCACGACGCGCACGAGATTGGGCACGAGGTCGTGCCGGCGCTTCAGCTGCACGTCGATACCGCTGTGGGCTTCGCGCACGCGGTTGCCATGGCGCACGAAGGCGTTCCAGGTCCACGCGATCCAGAGAACGAGCAGGCCGCCGAGGACGTACGGCCAGAATCCAAACCCTGCAGCGATGGTCATGGCGCGCAGTGTACGGGCGGGGCGGCGGGTCCTGCGCGGGAGGGTCGCGCCCGGGACGCGTCAGGCGCGCAGACGCTCCAAGTCGCCCGGCTCCTTCGGAATCGCCGCGGTCAGCACTTCGTGGCCGTCGGCCGTGACCCGCACGTCGTCCTCGATACGGATCCCCCCGAAGTCCAGCATCCGGTCCGCACGCTCCCAGTGCACATCCTGCGCGTGCTTGCGACGCAGCTCGGGGTCCTCGAGCAGCGCGCGCACGAAGTAGATGCCGGGCTCGATCGTCACCACGTAGTTCGGCTGCAGGGGCAGATCGATGCGCAGGTACTTCAAGCCGGGCCGCTGACTCCGCACGCGGCCCTCGGCCCAACCGCCCACGTCGTGGGTGGCCAGACCGATCAGGTGCCCTAGTCCATGCGGAAAGAAGAGCGCGTGGGCATCGCGTTCCACCAGACCATCGGGATCGCCGCGCAAGAGGCCGAAGTCCACCAACCCCGCCGCCAATCCACGCGCGGCCTGCATGTGCAGTTCGCGAAACTCGACGCCCGGGCGCACGGCTGCGATCGCTCGCTTCTGGACCTCGATCACGATGTCGTAGATCGCAAGTTGCTCGCTCGTGAACCGGGCATCCACAGGCCACGCGCGCGTCACGTCGCCGTCGTAGCCCTCCACTTCGGCGCCGGCGTCGACCAGCACAAGCTCGCCCGCAGCGAGGGTTCGTGGGCCGGGGCTCGCGTGGAGCACGGCGCCGTTGGAACCCGTCGCCGCAATCGTGCCGTAGGCCGGACGTTCGGCGCCGGCGCGCTGGAACGCGTGCTCGATCTCGACCTGCAGGCCGCGCTCGGTCATGCCCGGGCGAGCGGAGCGCAGCGCCACGTCGTGACCGGCGGCGGTTGCCGCCGCCGCCGCGCGCATGAAGCCGAGTTCGGCCGCGTCCTTCGCACGCCGCGCGGCGACGACGGCGCCCGTGAGCCGCATCGTGAGGTCGGCGTCGAACGCGATGCTCTCTACATCGTCCGGGTGAACTCCGTACCCGATCGGTCGCTCCAAGATGTCGTGGCTGCCAAGCAGCGCTGCGCGCCGACCGGCGTGCGCGGCGATCCACACGCCGAGTTCCGCGATGGGCCGCACGGCCTCGATCCCGACGCGCTCGGCGAGGGCCTCGACGCCCTCGGTGTCGCCATGCCAGACCCGGTCGTCTTGGGACGCGATGGCCGCAAAGAGGATCCACCCGCCGGGTTCGACGGGATCGTGCACAAGCACCTGGCCGGGCGCACGACACCCGGAGATGTAGTAGTGGTCATCGTGCGCGCGGAAGCCGTAGTGCTGATCGCTGCCCTCCACGGCGAGCACGAGGCCCGACGGAATGAGCACCATCGCGCTGTCGAGTTCGGCCGCGGCCCAAGCCGCCGCCAGCGCGGCCCGGCGCGTGCGCAACGCGGCGCGGACGGCTTCGAGTGTCGGCAACGAGAGTCCGGATGCGTTCATCGCCCCAGGCTACCTGTTCAACTTTGCGAATGGTCGCACTTCCGCCTTGGGGCAGGGAGGGCAGGGTGCCGATGGATGACGCGAGAGGCGGCGTGCGCGGAAGGCACCCTGCACGAACGAACACCCCCCATGCCCCCTCGAAAAATTGCGCGCTGGCAGAAACTTGTCCGGCCTTGCCCGGGTATTGCTAAGCAGAGACGGCACGCCTCCGGGGGGACCACGGGGCCCGTGGGTGCGCCGGGCGAAGCCAAGTGCTTCGCGCCGATCGCTCTTGCTACCCAGGCCCAAGCCCTCGCGAGCTTGGCGACTGCGACGCTGGCGCCTGCCAGCCTGGCACGACCCAGTCACGCGAACCGGCTCCATTCCAGCGTCCCCTCGTACCCCCAGCCGCGAGTCACCGGTTTCGTCCAAGTCGACTCCGACTCGACCGCGATCTGGTCGTCCGCGGCCAAAGCCGCCGGCGCTCCGTGCCGCCAGACTGCCAAACGGCAGGTTGGCTCCCGCGCAGCGCCCGGCGACAATGGCTCGGTCGAGCATCCCGGAGGCTCCCCCATGCACACACCTCGCTCCTTGCGCTCGCGCTGCGCCCCCATCGGAGCCCTGCTCGTGGCCCTCCTCGTCGTACCCGCATGCGGCGGCGGCGGCGGAGGCGGCGGACCCGAGCCCAGCCCGGGAACACCGGCGTATCTGTCGCTGGCTCCCAAGGCCGCGCTGACCGACACCGACGTGCGCCACTTCCTGCAGCGCACGCACTTCGGCTTCAGCCAGCCGCACTACGACGCGATCGGCCAGCTCGGATTCGGCCCCTACGTGGACGCCATGACCACGTACGCCGACACCACGGCGCTGGAGACCGCCGCACGCAACGCCTACCTCGTGGATGCCCAGGACCCGACCGGAGACTTTCCGTCAGCCTCCGATCTCGCCCGCTGGTGGCTGTACATGGCGCTGCTCAACGAGAATCCGTTCCAGGAACGCATGGCCCTGCACTGGCACGATCACTTCGCCACCTCGACGACCGTGCTCGACACCGCCAACAGCCACTACTTCATCAACCACGTCACCTTGTGGCGTCACGACGGCGCGAGCAACCTGCGCGATCTGCTCATCACGATGGCGCTCGACTCGGCCATGCTCGTCTGGCTGGACGGCATCAGCAATGTGGACGGCGCCCCGAATGAGAACTTCGGCCGCGAGTTTCTCGAGTTGTTCTGCCTGGGCGTGGACGTGGAGTACACGCAGCAGGACATCGTCGAAGCCGCGCGCGCCTTCACGGGCTTCCGGCAGCGCTTCGACGCCGCAACGCAGAAGAACTTCATCGAGTTCGACCCGGCTCGCCACGACCACTCCGCGAAGACGGTTCTCGGCGTCTTGATCCCGGCGCAGACCCCGGGGGCCGGCGAAGTTCACGAGTACGACCAGATGGTGGACATCGTGCTGGGCACGAACGAGGCCGGCACGGGCGTCAGCCGCGTCGGGCAGTGGATCATCCGGTCACTACTGGAGGGCTTCTGCTACGAGGATCCGCCCCAGGCCGTCATCGACGAGTTGGCCAACGATCTGCGGGCGGCCGCCTGGGACCTCAAGCCCGTCCTCATGAAGCTCTTCCAGAGCGAGGCGTTCTTCTCGGCCGAAGCCCAGGCCGGCATCGTGAAGGGCCCCATCGAGCACGTCGTGGGCTTTACCCGCACCACCGGCCTCGTTGGCAACCCGTCGGAGATCGATCGGCGCTTGCAGCTCATGGGGAACCGCCTCACGCAGCCGCCGACGGTGGACGGCTGGCCGGGCGGCACCCAGTGGCTCTCAGCGCAGGGCATGCTCGATCGCGCCAACTTGCTCAACTACCTGACCGAGCAGTCCGAGGGACTGCAAGCATCGCTGAGCATCACGGCACTCCAGCTACTGCCGGCGCCCGATGCGGACTCCACCGCAACCGTTGACAGCCTAATCACGCGCTTGCGGGTCACGCCTTCGGATGCGGAGCGCACCGCGCTCATCACGTACCTGGATACGGAGCGAGACAACGGTGGGGTCGTCACACCCGACCTGTTCGACCCTGTGGGGGATCCCACAGAAGCGGAGAACCGCGTGCGCGGCCTCCTCTGGATTCTCGGTCAACACCCCACCTACCAGCTGCGCTAGTCAAGCCACCTCATGAACACAACGCACGTTCCGACGGTCGATCCGCGGAACCCCCACACCACTCCCTCGCAGCTCGCGAACGCGATGCCGACCCCGGCGCGCATCCCGAGCGACCAGGACTAGGAGCCCAACCATGTGCAAGAAGCACCTCCCTCGCAGCGTCAGCCGGCGTGACATCCTGCGCTACACCCTCGCCGGCGCCGGCCTCGCCGCCCTCGGGCCCTTGGGCCGCGGGCTGATCCCCGTGGCGAGTGGTGCGCCGATCGCCGCCCATCGCCGGCTTGTCTCGCTGTTCTGCTACGGCGGTTACGACGGGCTCAACCTGTTGGTGCCGACCACGAATGCCGCGTACTACACGCGCCGGCCGAGCATCGCGGTGCAGCCGGCCAACGCGCTCGACATCGGCGAGGCGGACTACCGTCTGCATCCCGAGCTCGACCGCATCGCGGCCCTGTTCGGCACGGGGGAAGCGTGCGCGTTCCGCCTCGTGGGTTACCCGCAGGCCAACCTCAGTCACTTCATCAGCCAGGACATCCACAGTTGGGGTGTGCGCGGCGACTTCAGCCCGCTCGGCATTGACGAGAGCGGCTGGGTCGCACGCTACGCCGATCTGCACGCTCCGACGCCCATGGGCGCGGCCGCCATCGGTGTCGGCCGGCCGCTCGAGTTCGAGGGCGGCATGTCGAACCCGTTCATGGCGGGCTCGCTCGCTGGCTTTGAGTTCTCCGACAGCAGCATCGGCAGCAGCGATCACGCCCACCGCATGGCAACGCTGAGCAGCGTGCTGCAGTCGTACTCGGGCGACACCCTCACGACCGAAGCCAAGAACGCGCTCGACCAGGGCATCCAGCTGTCCGACCAGATTCAGCTCGCGGTCTCCAGCTACCAAGATCCCATGTCCGGCTCGCCGTTCTCGGCGGCCTACCCCACGAGCACGCCGGGGCGCTATCTGCGCGATGCGGCCATTCTCATTCGCGGCGGCTTCGAGACGCGCGTGTTCATGACTGGCTTCAACGGCTGGGACACGCACGGCAGCCAAGGCAACGAGACCGGCACGATGGCCAACCTGATCGCACGCATGGATGACGCCGTGGGCACGTTCGTCGACGACTGCAAGGACATGGGCGTGTGGAACGACACGCTCCTGCTGATCTCATCCGAGTTCGGCCGGCGCAACTTCGAGAACGGCTCGACCGGCACGGATCATGGACACGGGAACATCTTCTTCGCGATCGGCGGCAACCTCTCGGGCACCGCCCGGCTCTACGGCCCCGATATCACGGAGGCCGACGTCTCTGGCCAGAATTGGCTGCACTACGAGGTGGACTACCGCGACATGTTCCGTGAAGCGGTGGCGAACCACCTGGGCGGCAACGGCGCCGCCGTGTTCCCGGAGGTCCAAGCCATCAACACATTCCTCGGCTACGTCTAGGCCGTCATGCGCGCGCCCAACCGCACTCACCAGCAGCACGCCCTGCGCGCCCTCGCGGCCGCACTGCTCCTACCCCTCACGATCGCTTGCGGCGGCGGCGGAGGCCCGGGAGCTCCGGCGATCACGAGCGTGACCTATCTCATCGCCGCGCCGTTCTACCGCGTCGGCGCCGCGATCACGCCGAACACTGCGACGGCCACAGGCGCGACGCCGACGCAGTGGAGCGTCCTGCCAGCCCTGCCGCAGGGCCTGCAACTCGACGCCGCCACTGGGACTATCTCAGGCACTCCGGCGGTGCCGGCCAGCACGACCGCGCACACCGTCACGGCCAGTGCGGGCGCGAGCCAGGCGACCGCGGACGTGACCGTCCAGATTGGCGCAGCCCTGCCTGCGGCCTTCGAGGCCCTCGCGGACGGTTTCGACGCCGAAGTGGTCGTCGAGCCGGGCCTGCCGGTCCCCGCGAAGATCGCAAAGTTCGCGCGCACTCCGGATGGTCGGTTCCTGTACCTCGAGGTCGACACGGGCAACGTGCGCGTGTTCGTGCCGGGCGTAGGCCCGGGCACCGGCTTGTTGCCGACACCCTTCGTCAGTCTCACGGTGCTGCAGGGCGGCCACATGGGCCTGCTGGGCCTCACGCTCGCGCCAGACTTTGCGGTGAGCGGACACGTCTACGTGCTCGCCTGCACGCCGGGCGACGCCATGGCGATGACGCTGGATCGCATCCGTGTGCTGCGCTACACAGACACGGCGAACGTCGGCACGAACGAGACCGTCGTCATTGACGACCTTCCCGTTGCGCCCCCGGGCGGCATCAACAACGGCGGCGAGACCCTCTTCGACAACGCCGGCAGGCTGTTCGTGAGCCTCGGAGACGTGCAGGTTCCGGCCAACAGCCAGGCCCCCTCAGCCACGTCGCTCGCGGGCAAGGTCCTGCGGTACGACGTCAGCACGATCCCGGCCATACCCGCCGTGGGCAACCCGACGGCGGCCGACCCGGAGTGGTGTCGTGGACTGCGCAACACGTTCGGCCTGGCGGTTCATCCCACGACGGGTGGACTGTTCGGCGTCGACAACGGCCCCGCGGCCGACGACGAACTCAACTTCCTACAGCCGGGGCTCAACTTCGGCTGGGGTGGTACGCCCCCGCCGCCGCTGACCGGCTTCCGGATCATCAACTACCAGACCGTCATCGTGCCGACGGCGCTGTGCTGGCACGACGGCACCGGCTGGGGCGCTGCGTTCGCCAACAACTTGTTCATGGCGTCGTACGACGACCATGTCATCCGACGTTTTGAGATGTCGGGCGCCGCCTTCACGGACGTGGACAGCGAGACGGAGTTTGCGCGGTTCGTGCTGGCGGCTTCCACGAACCATCCGCTCGACACCTGCACGGGCCCCGACGGTTCGCTCTACATTTCGACGTTCTCGGGGATCTACCGAATCACGAAGGTCCCCTGACGCACAGCCCCTACGCCTCGTCGCCCGTACAGATTGCCATGCGCCAGTACTCGCGCGCGCGGCGAACAGCGATGCCGAGCACGGAGTCTTCCGCGTAGAGGCCCGCGCCGTTCGGCGTGCCCGCGGGCCGCCCCGTGAAAACCGTGAGCGCCTCGTGGATGGAGTCCACGGGCAGCACGCGGAAGCGCCCGGCCGCGCAGGCGTCCACGACGTCCTGACGCAGCATCAAGTCGCCGACGTTGGTCTTGGGAATGATCACCCCTTGGGTGCCCGTGAGCGGCCCGCTGTCGCGGCACGCATCGAAGAAGCCCTCGATCTTCTCGTTCACACCGCCGATCGGCAGGATGTTGCCCACCTGATCGATCGCACCCGTCATGGCCAAACCCTGCTCCAGGGGCAGGTCCGTGAGGGCGCTCAGCAGACAGCACATCTCGGCGCCTGAGGCCGAATCGCCGTCGATCCCGCCGTAGCTCTGCTCGAACGCAACCGACGCGCTGAACGCCAGCGGGTGCTCGGTTCGGAGCAGGTAGCGCAGCAGCCCGCCCAGGATGTAGAAGCCCTTGGTGTGGATCGCGCCGCTCAGCTCGGCCTCACGGTCGATGTTGATGGTGCCGGCCGTGCCCGGGCCGATGGTGGCCGTGATGCGGTTGGGGAAGCCGTAGGTGAGCGGTCCAGCCGACATGACCGCGAGGCCGTTGACCTGCCCCACGGCGCGCCCCTGCGTGTGCACGCGGATCACGCCGGTGGCAATCATCTCCCGGAAGTGCCGCGCGGGCAGGTCGGCTCGCGCCTTGGTGCGCCGCACGGCTTCGACGACGTGCTCGCCCGTCACCGCCGGCGCGTTGGACTTGTCGGCCAGGTACGCCGCTTCGCGCGCGAGGTCGGCCATCCGCCCGAACCGCGCGGTCAGGCGCTCGGGCTGTGCCGCGATACGAGCACCGTGTTCGCAGAGCGCGGCCACCGCGGCGCGATCGAACGGCCGCAGGCGCTCCTCCTTGACGATCCGCGCCAAAACCCCCGCGTAGTGCATGAGGCTTGTGTCATTGCGGGGCAGCGTGGTCTCGAAGTCCGCCAGGACCTTGAAGTGGTCACGGAAGTCGGTGTCCACCGCATCGAGTGCGTAGTACAGCCGCGAGTCGCCGAGCATCACGACCTTGATGTTGACGGGGATGGGGTCAGGCTTGAGCGCCGAGACTTGCCACGGCCCAGGCAGTGACGGAGGGACCAGCTCGATGCACTCGCTCCGCAGCGTGCGCACGAGCGTCTTCCACGCACCGGGCTCTTGCAGCAGGTCACGGCCCTCGATCACGAGGAAGCCGCCGTCGGCTCGCAGGAGAGAACCGCCGCGGATCATCATCTGGGGCGCCGAAATATGGTCCTCGGGATCCAGCGATCGATCGATCGTACCCACCAGCGCCTGCACGGAGGGGGCGTGCTCGACGATTGTCGGGCAGCCATCCGTCGGCGCGTGACTGGCCACCACATTGACTCGGTAGCGCTCCGCGAACGCGGCGCTCTCGGCGAGCTCGCCCAGGCGACGCGTCACGAGGTCATCCACGATGGCGTCGAGGAACGCACGGACGTCCTCCTCAAGGAAGGCGCGCCGGGTCTGCACGAGCGCGCCCTCCGCGAGGGCCCGAGCCTCCGTCTCGATGAGCTGGCCCAAGGCCTCCAGGCTCTGGCCCTGGATCTCCTGGAGGCGCGCCCCCACGTCCTGCATCCGCTCCCCGAACTGCTCCGACTGCTCCTGCAGGGCCTCGATCTTCTCCGCGCTCAACTTGCCCTCGCGCTGCAGCGCCTCCAAGCGCTCCGGCGTGGCCGGCTCGTCGTCGATCAACGGCACGATGACCTGGCGCTGCACCGCGCCAGCCTGCACGCGCAGAACCGCGAAGCCTGCCGCGCGCATCTCTTCTTCGAAGGGCTGCGTCACAGCCTTCATGGTCTCGGCGGTGCGGCGCTCGATGTCGCCGGTGCGCGCCTTCATGACATCCGAGGACAGACCCTTGCCGAGGTCGTCCCGCACGAAACCGATGAACGCGTCGATGCGCCCCCGAAACACTTGGGCTTGTCCACGCGCGAGCGTCAGCAGCCGCGGGCGGTCAGGCTGCTTGAAGTTGTAGACGTAGCACCGGTCCGGTGCGAGGCCACAGGCCGGACGAATGGAATCGAGCAAGCGATGCACGAGCGTCAACCGTCCCGTGCCCGTGATCCCGCGGACGAACACGTTCTGTCCGGGGGCGGAAGTCTCTAGGCCGAACCGCAAAGCGTCGACCGCAACATCCTGGCCCACGATGCCCGCAGCAGGGGTGAGGTCCGCCGTGGTTTCGAACGGGAAGAACGCGGGGTCGCACCGCCAGCGAAGCGCAGACGCCGGGAGCGGTGAGGGCGCGGCGGGCGAGACGCTCATCAAGGAATCCTCCAGGGACCGCCGCATTGGACGGGCGCTTCACGCCGCGAGCAAGGCCGTGCAAGATGGTCGCCGTGATCTCGCGTGCGTTCGCCCACCTCAGCCCACCCCTTCTCCTCAGCCTGCTGCTTCTCCTCAGCCTACTCCTTGCTGCGGGCTGCGGCGATGCGCCCGCTGGCGCCCACGGCCGATTCGCTCCCGGCCAGGCCTGGTCGTACGCGACACGCGCCGGCGACGAGGGCTCGCGCGTACTCGTCCTGGCCGTCGAGGAGCGCGGCGCGCATGGCGTGGTTGTGCACGTGGCGGTTGACGGCCTGCGCATCGCGAATCCCCGCGGGGGCAGCGTCGTGGAACAGACCATTGAGGTCGTCTCCCACATCCCGATCACGGCGAGTGCGCTGGAGCAGAGCGTCACCGAGAAGCACTCCGAGGCGACCGAGGTGCCCCCCGACTGGAAGCGCGGCTACGAGCGCTGGCGGCGCGACTTCATCGATCGCAAGGCTTCGGTTTGGGACAAGCCCCTGGCCGAGGTGATCGCGACGATCGCGGGCGGTCTCAGCCCTGACGCCAAATGACGTAGGCCCAGCCCGCGAGGAGCAGGGCCCCACCAACGATCCAAGCGGCGCGGCGGTCGCGCGCCGTCAAGGTGATCGCAACGCGCGTGCCCGTGGCGAGCCGGCGCAGGAACAGCGCGCCGGCCAGTGTCAGGCCGATGAACAGCAGCGGATTCAGATCAAACGCATGCTCTGGCCGGCCGTCCACGATGGCGCGGACGCCGCGTGTACCTCCGCAGCCAGGACAGGGGATCCCCGTCACGCGGCGGAAGTTGCAGAGCGGCACGGCGTCGGCTCCGCCGAGAAACGAGCCTGACATCAGCACCACGAGCCCCCCCCAAAAGAGCACGAGAGCCATCGTCCAAGGCGGCGGGCGCGGCAGGCGCGTGGCGGGTTCGACGGCGATCTTCACGGCGTACGCAGTGCAGCCCGCCTCAGTACACGCCGCCGCTGCTCCCGAGGGCGAGCGCGAACACGATGGCGTAGCCGATGATGCCAACAATGTTGAGTGCCACGCCGATGATGCCGCAGATGCGGCCGGCTTCGGTGAGCCCCTGGCCCTCTCGGTCCATCTCCCCGGCCTTCATGCGGCGCAGGTCCTCGTTGCCCCACACCCACGCCAAGATGCCGAAGATGATGCAGCAAACGAGCCCGAGAATCCCGAACGTCAGCACGAGCGCCCCGCGATGCGGAAGCTGGGAGCGCCTCGTCCGATGCGGCGCGACCGGCTCCTCACCGTCGCCGGTCAGGAACTCCTCATCGTCTCCGTAGTTCGCCATGCTGCACTCCCGGGCCCGTCGCCCAGGACCAAACTAGGGCACCGCTCGGGCTAGGTCAACGGCCCTGGCCCGCCGGCCTACCAGGCGTAGAAGCCCTGGCCACTCTTCTTGCCCAACTTCCCTTGGGCGACCAAGTCACGCAGCAGCTGAGGCGGATCGAAGCGGCGATCGTCGAGCACACGGGCGAGATGCTCCGCGATGCCCAGGCGCACGTCGAGGCCCACGAGATCGGTCAACTTGAGCGGCCCCATCGGATGGCGGTAACCGAGCTCCATGGCGGTGTCGATGTCCTGAGCGCTCGCCACGCCCTCCTGCACCATGCGGATCGCCTCGAGTCCGAGCACGAGCCCGAGGCGGCTCGTGGCGAAGCCTGGCGAGTCCTGCACCACAATGCAGGTCTTGCCGAAGCGCTCCCCCACCGCGCGCGTCGTGGCCACGACCTCTTCCGAAGTCGCCTCCGTCCGCACGATCTCCAACAGCTGCATGAGATGCACGGGGTTGAAGAAGTGCATGCCGATCACGCGCTCGGGACGACCGCTGGCCGCGGCGATCTCCGTCACCGGAAGCGAAGACGTGTTGGTGGCGAGGATGGCGTGCGCGGGACAGGCGGCGCCCAAGGTCCGGAAGATGGACTGCTTGAGATCCATGCGCTCGGGCACGGCCTCGACCACCAGGTCCGCCTCGCGCGCGGCGGCGGCAAGATCCGCAGGCGCCGCGGAGAGACGCGCCAGCGAGGCCTCCATGTCGGAGGCGGTGACCTTGCCTCGATCCACGCCCTTCTGGAAGTTCGCCTTCACGCTGGCGAGACCGTGCGTCACAACCGCAGCGTCTACGTCGAACAGAGCGGCTTCGCACCCAGCGGCCACGGCCACATGGGCGATCCCGTGCCCCATCGTCCCGGCGCCAATCACGAGCACCTTCTGGATATCCATCGGACCTACTCCTTCTTCTTGGCGCGCTTCGCGAGGAACGCATCCATGCGAGCGAACTTGTCGGGGTGCTCGAACAGCTCCGACTGAATCTCGTTGTCGAGGGCCAGCAGCTCGGTCTCGCTCGCGCCGTGCACCCACGCCTGCAACGCGCGCTTGGTGCCCTGCACAGCCGCCGGCGCCTGGGCGAGAATCGGCTCGAGCCAGGCCCGCGCGGATGTCAGGGTCTCTTCGTCGGCAACGACCCGGTCCACGAGACCAAGCGCCAGCGCTTCCTGTGCGTCGATGAGCGCGCCGGTCATCAGCAGCCGCCGCGCCGCGGCGAGTCCGATGAGGGCCGGCAGCCGCCGAGTCGCGCCCGCGGCGGCCATGATGCCCAGCCCCACCTCAGGCTGGCCGAAGCGCGAGGACGTGCCGACGATGCGATAGTCGCAACAGAGCGCGAGCTCGCAGCCGCCGCCGAGGCACCAGCCGACGATGGCGGCCACGGTCGGACGCGGAAAGCGCTCGAGGCGGGCGAAGAGGTTGGCGTTGATGCCCTCAAGCGCGTCGGCGCTCCGGCGATCGCGCAACTCCGCGATGTCGGCGCCCGACATGAACGCCTTGCCGCCGCTTGAGGTCAAGATCAGCGCGTGCACGGTCGGATCGGCCTCGAGTCGGCCAAGCGCAGCGTGCATCTCGTCCACCATCTGTCGGTTGATGGCGTTGCGCACCTCAGGGCGATCGATGGTGAGCACGGCTACGCCGCCGTCCACGTCCAGCCGAATGGTCTCGTAGGGCATCCGCGGCTCCTTCAGGGGACCAGGACGATCTTGCCGAACACCTCGCGCGCTTCAAGCCGCCGGTGCGCTTCGGCCACGTCGGCCAAGGGCAGCACGGCGTCCACGATGGGGCGCAGCTGTCCCGCTTCGAGGAGACGCACGAGTTGATGCATGTCGCCGAGGCTGCCCATCGTGCTGCCGAGCACGGCCAGATTCTTGAAGAACACGAGATTGAGGTGCAGCTCGGCCACGGGGCCCGTCGTCGCCCCGCAGAACACGTAGCGCCCGCCGCGCACGAGGGTCTTGAGTGAGGCGCCGAACGTCGCCGTGCCGACGTGATCGACCACGATGTCGACGCCCCGGCCGGCGGTGGCCTTGCGCACCTGCTTGGACCAAGCGGGGTCGCTGTAGTCGAGCACCTCGTCGGCCCCGAGCTCGCGCGCGCGGGCGGCCTTGGCGGCACTCGACGTGGTGGCGAGGATCTTGCCGGCGCCGGCAAGCTTGGCGATCTGGATGGCCGCCGTCGAGACACCGCTGCCGGCCGCGTGCACGAGGACAGTCTCGCCGGGGCGGAGCTGCGCACGGCGCATCACCATGTTCCAGGCCGTCAGCGTGGCGAGCGGGAACGCGGCCGCGTCCTCGAACGAGATCGAGTCGGCGATCGGGATGGCGTTGCGCGCGGGAATCACCACGTACTCCGCGCACGTGCCGTCGCGGGTCTCACCAAAGATGCCGTACGTCGGTGAAAGGTGGTCCGCGCCAGCGGCGGTGCACTCGTCGTCGCCTGCCGTCACGCCGGGCCCGATCAGCACGCGCTGACCCGGCTCAAGGCCGCGGACGCCCGCACCGAGCGCGTCGATCTCACCAGATCCGTCGCAGCCCGGCACCATGGGCAAGGGGAACGCGTGGCCGGGGACTCCACGACGGACCCAGACATCGAGGTGGTTCAGACCGGCGGCGCGCACACGCACACGCACCTCGCCCGGACCGGGCTCAGGCGTTTCTCGCTCTTCGAACTGCAGCTTGTCATAGCTGCCGTGCTCGCGGATCACGACGCAGCGCATGGCACCTCCTGGGGGGTCGGATGGTAGCGCGCGCGGTCGCTGAGGCGGGGCGAATGGCGCGGTGCTGGCGCGGGAGGCGGTCGCGGCCCAAAGGCGGATACGATCCGCGCCCATGACGCTCCCCACCCATATGCACGCAGCGGTCTACCGAGGGCGCGGCGAGGTGCGCCTCGAGCAGCTGCCCGTTCCGACGCTGGAGCGCGGCGAGCTGCTCGTGCGCGTGGCTGCCTGCGGCGTCTGCGGCACGGACCTCAAGAAGGTGGAGCTCGGTCTCGTGGAGCCCCCGCGCGTGTTCGGGCATGAGACTGCGGGTGTGATCGTCGCGACGCGCGAGACGGGCGGCGGCTGGAGTGAGGGCGACCGGGTGGCGCTGTACCACCATGTCCCGGACCGCGACTCGTGGTATGGCCGCCGCCGCCTCTACGCCCAGTGCCCGCGCTACAAGCAGACGGGCATCGGCGCGGGCTTCGAGCCCGCCGGCGGCGGCTACGCCGAGTACGTTCGCGTCCAGCCGTGGATCGTGACCGACGGCGGCCTCACCGCGGTACCCGACGATGTGAGCCTTGAGCGGGCCACCTGGATCGAGCCGGTGAACACGTGCCTCAAGGGCGTGCGCCAGCTGGGCATCGACGAGGGCGACGTCGTGCTGGTGACCGGCCTCGGCAGCATTGGCCTCATCCTCGTACAGCTCGCGGCCCGCGAAGGAGCCACGATCATCGCGAGTGATCCGCTGCCCGGGCGGCGGCAGCGCGCGCTGGCGCTCGGCGCGGGGCGCGCGGTGGACCCGAGTCACGAGGACCTCGCGGCGATCTGTCGTGAGGCCACGGCCGGCCGCGGTGCGGACCACGCGATCGTCGCGGCCCCGGGCGGTGCGCCGGTCGCGGATGCCCTCGCCGCGACGCGGCCTGGCGCCACCATCCTGTTGTTCGCCAACACGCGCGTGGGCGAGAGCGCCTCGATTGACCTCAGTACGCTCTGCGTCGGCGAGCGCAAGCTGGTCGGCAGCTACTCCGCATCGGTGGATCTTACCGAGGAGACGGCGCGCATCGTCTTCGATGCCGAGATCGACGTCGACGCGCTTGTCACGCACCGCTTCCCGCTCGCGGAGACCGCGGAGGCCATGCGCCGCGCGGCCATCCCGGCCGACGAAGTCTTGAAGGTGATGGTTGTGCAGGCCGGATCCGCGGACGTAATGGAGGCGGCCGATGACTAGCCGGCCATCCATGCGCGTGGCACGCCTGCACGGCCCCGAGGATCTGCGGATCGACACGGTCCCGCGCCCGGAGCCTGGCCCGGGTGAAGTCCGCGTGCGCATCGAGGCCGCTCTGACTGGCGGCACATGCGCGAAGATGTGGCGCCGCGGCCACCACGCACGCCTAGGCACAGCGCCCGTGGCGTTCGGCCACGAAGGCGCAGGCGTCATCGACGCCGTCGGCTCCGAAGTCCTCGGGTTCGAGGTGGGCGAGCGCGTGGTTCCGGCCGACTCGGCGCCGTGCGGTACGTGCGCCGCGTGTGACCGTGGCCTCACCGCGCAGTGCGAAGCCATGGTGTGGCTGACGGGATTCTTCGCGGACGCCCTGCTCGTCCCAGCCCGCATCGTGCGTACCAATCTTCATAAGATCCCCGCGGGCCTCGCGCCCGAGTCCGCCGCGTTGGCGGAGTCACTCGCCACGGTCATCAAGGGCCACGACCGCACGCCCGCACGCCGCGGTGAACACGCCGTAGTGATCGGAACGGGTGTGCTGGGGCTACTGTGGATTCGCGTGCTCACGACAAGCGGCGTGCGCGTCACAGCCATCGGGCGCCGACCGGAGCGCGTCGCAACGGCCCGGGCGTTCGGGGCGGACGCGGTTCTGGATGCCGCGGCCGTGGCGCGCACGAAGGCGCGCGTGGACCTGGTGGTGGACGCGGCCGGCACGCCAGCGGCCTCGACGCTCGCGCTCGAGCTCGTCTCGCCAGGCGGCCGAGTGCATCTCTTCGGGGGACTCGCGGAGGGCACGACGATCGCGCTTGACGCGCACCGACTGCACTACGCGGAGCTGCTACTCACCGCTTCGTTTCATCACACGCCGTTTCACATGGCGGAGGCTCTGCGGCTGCTCGGCGAGGGCTTCGTAGACACGGCGGCGCTGCTGGAGACGCGTGTGCCGCTCGCGGACCTCCCTGCGTGGATGGCGTGCACGGCCCAGGGCGGGGCGCTCAAGGCCGTGGTGGTTCCTGGCTAGGAATCGCGGCCGCGGCGAGCAAGCCGGCGGCCCCGGACGATGAGTTGGAGGAGCAGGTAGAGCGCAGCGAAGGTGAGCAGTTCCCAAGGCAACTTCGTGAAGCCCGTGTCCTTCTCGGCCCAGATGAACCGGGACCCGGTGTAGGCCAGCAGCCCGCACACCACGTTGGTGAACCAGGATGTGAAGCCGGTCATCAAACGCCTCCGCCGGGGGGTCGGCCAGAACCCCCACCCGATCCATGGTACGGCTACAACAGCAGCCATGAGCCACGACTACGTATTCACGCTGCAGCGGGTCCGCAAGAACTACGGCCAGAAGGTCGTCCTGGACGACATCAGCCTCTCCTTCTTCCGCGGGGCACGCATCGGAGTCATCGGACACAACGGCAGCGGCAAGACCACGCTCCTGCGCGTGCTCGCCGGCGTGGAGGATGAGTTCGACGGCACGCGTTGGGCCCCGGACAACCTCTCGATCGGCTATCTCTCCCAGGAGCCCGAACTCACCCCGGGCACCGTGCGCGACAACCTCGAAGAGGCCGTGAGCGAAGTTACCGGCCTGCTCAGGCGCTACGAGGAACTCAACGAGGAGCTCGGCAAGGAAGAGGTCTACAGCGACGCGGACCGCATGCAGGCCGTCCTCGACGAGCAGATGCACGTCGAGTCCGAGATCCAGCACAAGGGTGCCTGGGAGATCGAGCACACGCTCGACCAGGCCAGCCACGCGCTGGGCCTCCCTCCGCCGGACGCCGATGTCGGCACGTGCTCAGGCGGTGAGCGCCGCCGCGTGGCGCTCTGCAAGATCCTGCTGCAGCATCCGGACGTGCTCCTCCTCGACGAGCCCACGAACCACTTGGACGCGGACGCCGTCTACTGGCTCGAGCGCCACCTCGATGCCTACGACGGCACGGTGATCTCGATCACGCACGACCGCTACTTCCTCGACAACGTCGCGCAGTGGATGCTCGAGATGCACGAGGGCAAGGCGTACCCGTACGAGGGCAACTACTCGGCCTACCTGGTGCGCCGCCAGGAGCGCGACCGGTCGGAGGATGCGCGCTCGAAGGCGAGACAGAAGCGCCTGGACAACGAGCTCGCGTGGATCCAGCGCAACCCCAAGGGACGCATGGCCAAGAACAAGGCCCGTATTCGCGACTACGAGGCGCTCTACCAACAGCACGTGGACAGTCAGAAGGCGGCCGAAGGCGTGTCGCTGATGATCCCGACGACCCAGAAGCTCGGCACGAAGGTGTTGATCCTCGACGGCATCTGCAAGTCCTTCGGCGACCGGAGCGTTCTCAAGGACATCTCGTTCGAGGTGCCCGCGGGCGCCATCGTCGGCGTGATCGGCCCGAACGGAACCGGCAAGACGACGCTGCTGAAGATCATCTCCGGGCAGATCGCGGCCGACGCGGGCACGGTGGACATCGGGCCGACCGTCGACCTCTGCTACGTGGATCAGGACCGCGGCGATCTCGACCCCGACAAGACGGTGTGGCAGGAGATCACCGACGGCGCCGACGAGCTGACGCTCGGGCGACAAAAGGTGAACTCACGCGCGTACGTGTCGAAGTTCAATTTCCGTGGTGCAGACCAGCAGGCGCTCGTGGGCCAGCTCTCCGGTGGGCAGCGCAACCGCGTGCAGCTGGCCAAGATGCTGCGCCGTGGCGGCAACCTGCTGCTGGTCGATGAGCCGACGAACGACCTTGACGTGGACACGATCCGCGTCCTGGAAGAGGCGCTCGAGGGCTTTGCCGGCTCCGCGATCGTGGTCTCCCACGATCGCTTCTTCCTCGACAAGGTCGCGACGCACATCCTCGCCTTCGAGGAGGAAGGCCGCGGCCGGTTCTGGGAAGGCAACTACCAGACCTACAGCGAGCGCCGCCGCGAGGAACTAGAGGCCAGCGGCCAGTCCACCGAGCGGCGCGGCAAGTATCGCCGCCTCAGCTAGCGCGCTTGACGCGTAGTCCCTAGAGTAAGCGTTCACCCCAGCCACGACGGACCAGGAGCGACGCGCGCCGCGATCCTGCGTCCGAACGCCGGATCGGGGCCCGTCCGCACGCGATCGGGTCGTCGGGGCGAGGTCCTGGCGAAGCCGTCGAGGGCGACTCGTGGTCATTTCACTCGAGCCCGAA
>JAQBWE010000030.1 GCA_027625315.1 Planctomycetota bacterium | reverse complement strand
CGCCGCGGCGCGGGCGACCGGCTGCACGTAGGTGACGGCGGTCGGCGCACGAGCGGCGGGCTGCGCGCGGACGGGCTCAGAAGCCGTGGACCAAACCGGCGGCGGCGGCGGCGCGGGCGAGTAGCTCGCCGCGGTCGCGTAGGTGCCGTTGTAGTCGTCCGGCACCACGTAGGTGGTGCGCGAGTCGAGGACGGTACCGTCCGGTCGCATGGTCGCGATGTGGTTCTCCATCGCGGCCTGACGGCTGAGCCCGCGCTGCGAGGCGCAGCCCATGCTCACGACGACGACGGAACCCAGCAGAGCCAAAGCCAGAATGCGCATCCCGATGACCTCCCGCAGGTGAAGGCTTGCCTCACCTGCCCCAACTCGTCGGTCGGTCGCCCCGCTCGAAGCCTTGAACCGTGGTGAACGGTCCATGAACCCGAACGCGGAAACCCTCCCCGTCACCTCACCCGGAGCAGCCACGCCCTACCCGCGCGGTGCCCCGCCCTTGGAGGCGACGACGCGAGGAATATGCCGGGAATGGAGGCCCTTGCCAAGAGGACTTTCGATCGCTCCTCACAGGGTGGCGCAAGGCGGGACGCTCCCCCACCCCCCCAGAACAGCCCATCCGCTCGCCCTGTGGCCGCCTCGCGGGCTGGCTGGCGGCCTCTCCGGCGGTCAGGCTGTTCGCTGTTTGTACGTCATATGCCGGTGGCATGGCGGCGGCCCAGGCGGGGCCAGGCGGCCGCCAGGGGCCGGGCAGTAGGATGCCGCCGGAGGATCCGCATGCGCCGCTCCCTGTTCGCCCTAGCGGTCGGCCTGCTGGCCGTGCTGCTCCTCGGATTCCTCCCCCCCGCCCGCGCCGACGAGGACGACGAGGAGGAAGCCGAGACGGCCACCGCCCGCGCGAAGTGGAACGTCGAGGATCCCGGCGGCCCGTACCGCGAGCTCGCCTTCGACACCGACGAAGGCACGTGGATGAGCGTGGACGTGCACCCCGACGGCTCGCGCGTCGTGTTCGATCTCCTCGGCGACCTCTATACGGTGCCACTCGCCGGCGGAGCCGCTACGCGACTCACGTCCGGACTCGCCTACGACATCCAGCCGCGCTACAGCCCCGACGGCGCGCACATCCTGTTCACGTCCGATCGCGCTGGCGGCGACAACGTCTGGGTCATGAACGCCGATGGCACCAAGCCGCGCGCGCTGACGAAGGAGTCCTACCGCCTGTTCAACAACGCGGTGTGGCATCCGACCGGACGCTGGATCGTCGGTAAGAAGCACTTCACCTCGACGCGCAGTCTCGGCGCCGGCGAGATGTGGATGATTCCGTTCCCCGAGGGCGGCCACGGCGTGCGTCTCACCGAGCGCAAGAACGATCAGCAGGACGTGGGGGAGCCCGCGCTCTCGCCTGACGGCCGCCACCTCTACTGGTCTGAGGACATGTCGGGCGGCAGCACGTTCGAATACAACAAGGACCCCCACGGGATCATCTACGTGATCCGCGGGCTCGACATGCACACGGGCGAGATTCGCGACGTGATCCGTCGCCCCGGCGGTGCGATTCGCCCGCAGCCGAGCCCCGACGGCTCGTCGCTGGCTTTCGTGCGGCGCCGCGGCCGCGACACCGTGCTGTCGCTCTTCCACCTGAAGACGGGCCGCGTCCGCGACGTCTGGGCCGGTCTGTCTCGCGATCAGCAAGAGACGTGGGCGATCTTCGGCCCCCACCCGGGCTTCGCGTGGACGCCGGATGCCAAGTCGATCGTCATCCAGGGCCAAGGCGGCCTCTGGAAGGTCGATGTCATGAGCGGCACGGCGACGGCCATTCCCTTCAAGGCCCACGTGGAGCAGCGCCTCTGCCCCACGCGCCGCATCGAGCACACGACGGGCGGTGCCGCGTTCGACGTCAAGGTCATTCGCTGGCCGCAGGTCACCGCCGACGGCAAGGCAGCCGTGTTCCAGGCGCTCGGGCAGCTCTATCGGCGCGACCTCGCGACGGGGGCCGTTGCCCGCATCACCGCCCAGACGGAGGAGCTCGAGTTCGCGCCGCAGCTGACGCCCGACGGCACGCGCATCGTGTACACAACGTGGCACGACGAGCGGGGCGGGCGGGTGCGCAGCGTCAAGCTCGACGGTTCCGAGGGCCGCACACTCGTGGAGTGGCCCGGCCACTACGTCTCGGCCGTGCTCTCGCCGGACGGCAGCGAAGTGCTCGTCGAGCGCGACGGGCCTGACGTGTACCGCGGCTCGACGTACGCGGAAGACCAGGGCATCTGGCGCATTCCGCTCGCAAGCGGCGCCGAGCCCATCTTCGTGACACGCAAGGGCACGAAGCCGCGCTACGCCCCGGGCGGCGCGCGCATCCTCGTGCAGCGCTCCGAGGGCAAGCGCCGGACGCTCGTGAGCCTCGACCCGATCGGCTCGGATCCACGCGTGGTGGCGACGTCGGAGCGCGCCGTGGACTACGTCGTGTCACCCGACGGCCGCTGGCTCGCCTTCGAGGAGCTGTGGAACGCGTACGTGTGCCCGCTCCCGCCGCAGCCCACCGCACTCGAGGTGGGACCGGACATGAAGGAGGTGCCGGTCCAGCGGCTCTCCAAGCACGCCGGTACGTACCTGTCCTTCTCGGCCGACAGTCAGAGCGTGCGCTGGAGCTTGGGAGCGGAACTCTCCGAGGCGACGCGCGCCAAGGACGGGCGGAGGTTCGACGTCAAGCCCGACGCCCGAACACTCGGCTGGTCCGCCCAAGCCGATATGCCCACGACCGACGTGTGGCTCGTCGGTGCCGCGATCGCCCCGATGCACGACGAGTCCGTGATCGAGGATGGCGTGGTGCACGTGCGCGGCAACCGCATCGTTGCGGTCGGACGCCGCGCGGACCTGCCCGTTCCAGCCGACGCTCAGGTGCTCGATGTGACTGGCACCACGATCATCCCGGGCCTTGTGGACGTGCACTCCCACACCGGGTCGAGCGGCGGCAGCGTCTATCCGCGTCGTAGTTGGGCCCTGGACGCGCTGCTCGCGTTCGGCGTGACGACCACGCACGATCCGAGCAACGGCTCCCAGATGATCCACGCGGAGGCGGAGCTGGTCGAGGCCGGCCAGCGCCTCGGCCCGCGCCTGTTCAGCACAGGCACGATCCTGTACGGCGCGGAAGGCGACTTCAAAGCCGTCATCAAGAGCTACGACGACGCCTACGCCGCCATCAAGCGGACGGCGGCGTGGGGCGCGCGCAGCGTCAAGAGTTACCAGCAGCCCCGCCGCGAGCAGCGCCAGCAGGTCGTCAAGGCCGCGGCCGACCTCGGCATCATGGTGATGCCCGAGGGCGGCTCCACGCTGCACTACAACATCACGCACATGCTCGACGGGCACACGACCCTCGAGCACGCCATCCCCGTGGCGCCCCTCTACAAGCCTGAACTCGAGTTGCTCGCGAAGAGCGGCACCTGCTACACGCCCACACTGGTCGTCGGCTACGGCGGCTTCTGGGGCGAGAACTACTGGTACGCCAAGACGCGCGTGTGGGAGAACGAGCGCCTGTTGCGCTTCGTACCGCCGAGCGTGGTCATGCCCGGCGCGCGCCGGCGCACGTTGCTCACCGACGACGAGGAGTACAACCACTTCCGCCTGGCGCGGACCTGCGCCGAGGTGTATCGCCGCGGCGGCAACGTCGAGATCGGCGCCCACGGTCAGCTGCAGGGTCTCGGCTCGCACTGGGAGACGTGGATGCTTGTGCAGGGCGGCTTGACGCCCCATCAGGCACTGCGCTGCGCCACGTGGGGCGGCGCGCGCGCCATCTGCTTGGAGGACACGCTCGGTAGCATCCAAGCCGGCATGCTGGCGGATCTGCTCGTCATCGAGGGCAGTCCGCTCGACACGATGGAGGACTCCGAACGCATCCGGTTCACGATGAAGAACGGACGGCTTTACGACGCCCGCACGCTGGAGCAGATCCTGCCCACGCGTCAGGCGCCGCCCCGCGGACCCGCCCTGGATGCCATTCGCGGCGCACCGGGCCACGCGAACTGCGCCTGCGGCCGGTGAGGCCCGGCGTCCGATTCTGCCTGTCCACACCTACACGGGGCATGCCGCGCCTCGCCCCGGGCCTCCTCTGCCTGCTCGCCTCGCTCGCGTTCCTACTGCCGGCCGGCGCCGTCCACGCTGAGGACGACCCCTATGCCGAGGCCAAGAAAGCCTACCTCGCGTGGCAGGAGCGCCCGTCGCTGTTCATGCGCCACAAGGGCCGCGTGGAGTTCGCACAAACGGGCGACGTCCGCGCGCTGGAGATCCTCGCCAAGCTCTACGCGAAGCCCGAGGTCCCCAAGGACCAGGTGCAGTACCTGCTCGCGTCGTTGTGCGCAGAGCACTTCCGCGCGCCGCCGCACCTCGAGACGTGGCGCGCGTGGCGGACGAAGCACGCCAAGGCCCAAGACGCGTGGCTCTGGTACCGCGCCCTCGGCGTCGACATGCACATCGACGGCACGGCCGAGACCGTCGCTGTCGCTCGCACGCACCGCGACGGGCTGATGCGCGTCGCCGCGCTCGAGGCCCTCCTGGCGGGTGGCGACGAAGCGGCGCTCACGATCGCAGCCGAGTGGCTCGCGGCACTGCCGAGCAAGCCGTTCGACCGCATGCTCCTCATGGAAGCGACGGCCCAGGCGCTCTACCACTTCCGCGCGCAGCACGCCACCGACGCATGGAAGAAGGCCTGGGCGCTGCTCGAGCCCGAGCTCGACGCGCGCACCACGCCGGAGCGCACGCGGCTGGTCGTCGCCCGGCGATTGTCCGGCGTGCCCGGTGCGCTCGAGGAGGCCAAGCGCGAGCGCTATGCGCCGCCCGTCAAGCCGACGTTCCTCGGCATCGAAGCCGCGGGCCATCGCGTCGTGTACGTGATCGACATGAGCGACTCCATGCTCACGCCACTCACCAAGGACGAAGTTCAGGACCTGCGCAGGCCGCCACACCAGGTCGTGGGTCCAAAGACGCCCGTGGTGACCGGCGGGAAGGACGACGGGGCGCCGGCGCCCGGACCCACGCCTCAGGAGAAGCAGGCCGCGGACGCGATCTTGGCCCTGCCCTGGAAGTCGATTCGCACGCGGTTCGATGCCGCGCGTGAGTTCCTCAAGCTGTCGCTCCGCGCGCTCGCCCCGCAGCAGGAGTTCTGCGTGATCGGCTTTGGGACCGACGCCAAGCCGCTGGAGGCCACGCCGGGGCTACGGCGCGCCACAGAGGCACACGTGGAGAAGGCGTGCGTCGAACTGGACCGTATCGAACCGGGCAAGCCCACGCGCGACCGACCCCACGGCACACTCTGGGGCTACACGAACGTCCACGGCGGCATGCACCGCGCATTCAAGGTCGCGGGCAAAGGACTCGTGAAGGTCCATGAATACGTGGACCCCGCGACCTTCGAGGAGGGCTGCGACACGATCTTCCTGCTCTCCGATGGCCAGGCCACCTGGGACGACTGGCCGGAGTGGGATCGGCGCCTGGAGAAGCACCGCTCCGGCGACCCGGAGTCGGGCGCTGAGGTCGAGGACCAGCCCATGGGCCATTACTACGGCCCCTACGCCCTCGGGTCCTGGCTCCGCGACGACCTCCAGCGCCTCGAGCTGTTCCGCCGCGCCGAGCTGCACTGCATCGGCATCGGGGAGTACGACCCCTACCTCCTGCAATGGGTGGCCGCGCTCGGCCTGGGCCGGTTCCGT
Source organism: Planctomycetota bacterium (assembly GCA_027625315.1). Taxonomy (GTDB): domain Bacteria; phylum Planctomycetota; class PLA2; order PLA2; family JAEUHO01; genus JAHEIK01. Next base: position 14,899 of record JAQBWE010000030.1, on the reverse strand, counting down.
CAGGTCGGCAAGGCTCCGTAGGCCTCCTGTTTCGGTGCGGGGGGCTGCATGTTGCTTGCCAGGCCCCCGGTCCTGCGGCACCCTGCAGGGCGTGCGCCGAACCGGAATCCTCTTCACGCTGCTCGCCCTCGTTGCCGCACAGGCACCGTGGATCGCTTGCGACTGCGCTTCAGGCGGGTCGATCAAGCCGCTGCTTTTGAGCGCGGACTCGCACGAGCACGACGATGACGTCAACGACGGCCATACCACACACACGAACGGCTCCTCGTGCTGCCATGGGCACGGCCACTCCCACGCGCAGGTCGAGCTGGCGGGCCGCCACTGCCACGGCACGTACACCCACGAGCACGGCAAGGACGACCGCGAGCCCACCGATCACCTCGCGTTTCGCCTGCCCATGGGCACGATGCCCGCTCCCGCGGCGCTCGCGGCTCTCGCACTCGATTTCTTGACGGCCTCTGCGCCGATCGCGCTCGCGTCCCTCGGCGCGCCCGTCTCCTTCGCGGCGCCTGAGAAGCCACCTGGGGGATGTGCTCCGCCCTCGGTGACGACCGAGCGCCTGCTTCTCTGATCCCGCCGGCAGGCGTCCACGACGCCACGTGTCCTGCCCGGTCTGCGGTGATTCAGAGGAGACCTCGATGTTCATTCATGCGCCCTGGCGGGGCGTCCTGCTGCTTGTGGCGTGCGCGCTCCCGATCTGCGGGTGCGTTGCGACACCCCCAGCTCGCCCCCTCGACCCCGACGCGCTGCTCGCCACCGTGCGCGCCGCGCGCGCTGAGGCCGAGACTCCCGCCGATCGACCGCTCACGTTGGCCGAGGCCACCGCCCTCATGCGTGCCGCGAATCCTTCGATTCGCGAAGCTCGCGCGGCGTGGCACGTAGCGGACAGCATCGCCCGCACTAAGACGCCGATGCCCAATCCCGTCGTCTCCCTCGGCCCGCTGTTCTTCGGGCAAGGCAACATCCTGCAGGCCGCGACCACCGGGTTCGCGGGTGGGCTCGGCTGGACCACGCCCATCGCCGATCCGCCGCGCCTGGCCGACGATCTCAACCGCGTGCGCGCCGGCGCCGCCTTCGCCCGCGCCGCGGCGGCGGAGCGCTCGGCCTACCTCGATCTACGCGCCCAGTACGCCCGCGCCGTGCTCGCCCTCGAAGGCGAAGTGATCGGCGCAGCCGTGCTCGAAGCGACGACCGCAGCTCTGGAGGCCAGTCGCCGCATGGTGGACGCCGGTCAGGGCACGGCGCTCGACGTGCAACTCCTCGAAGTGCAGCGCGCCCGCGTGCGCACAACGACCATTACCGCACGCGGGGCCTCGCGCCAGGCGCGCTACGCGATGGCTGCCATCCTGGGGCTGGATCCGGAGCGCGTGCAGCTGGCGGGCGCCACGCTGCCCACCCTGCCCGAAGTGCTGCCGGCGCTGGAGAGCATCGAGCGCGCGGCCACAAGCGGTCATCCGCGACTCGACGAACTCCGCGCTGAGTACCTCGTGGCGGAGCGCGTGCTGCGCCAGGAGGCGGCGCGCGCCAATCCGTCGGTCGATATCGGCCTCACCTTCGAGCGCACGCAGCCGTCCAACGAACTCGGCCTCCCGCTCGGCATCGAACTACCGATCTTCGACCGCAACCAGGTGGGCTTGGCCGGCGCGCTCGCCGAGCGCGATGCCGTTCGCGAGCGCTACCTGGCGACGCTCTCCCGATTGCTCGGCGACATCGCCACGGCCTACGCGGGTGTGGAAGCACACATGGAAACGCTGGGCGCCATCGAGAACGACGTACTACCTGCGACGGAGCGGGCCGTCGCGTTCGCGCGCGCTGAGATTGAAGCGGGAACGGCCGAGGCCTTGCACTTCCTCGCCACCGTCACGGCGCGCGCCGACGTCGAGCTCGAGCGCTTCGAGGCGCTCACGGCGGTGCGCGCGGCGTGGGCTGCGCTGGAGCGAGCGGCCGGCGTGCCGCTGCTTGACTGGCCCGATGCGATTGAATCGACCGTAGGGGAGGATGACTGATGCTGCGCGCACTACTGATGATCGTGCTTTGCACTGTGCTGACCGCCCTCGGCGTGGCGGGCGGCTGGTTCGCCGCCCAGCGCGGCTTGGCGCCGCCGGCCGCGGAGGAGGGCGAAGAGCCCGCGGGCGAGACGACCCTCTCCGCGCAGGCGCTGCGCAACCTCGGCGTCGAAGTCGCCGCGGCGAAGCCGGGACCGTTCGTCCGCACGATCGAGGTGCAGGCCGTCCTCGCGGATCGACCCGAGAACCGCCGTACCGTCGTGGCGCCGCTGGGCGGTCTCATCACGACGATCCACGTCGAGACGGGCAGTGTCGTGGCCGCGGGAACCCCGCTGGTCACGATCGCGCGCGACCCGATTCCTCGTCCAACACCCGTGCTCACGGCCGACCTCCTGTTGCCGGTGAGCGAGCAGGTCCACGAGGCCGCCGCGGCCTTGCGCTCGGCCAAGAAGCACCTCGACATTGCGCAGCGCGAGATCGCCCGGCTCAGGCCGCATGCGAGCGGTCCGGACGACCTGCCCGTCATCTCGCGCTCGCGCCTCGTCGAGCTCGAGTACGAGCGTGAGCGCGCGGAACTCGAACTGGGGAACGCGCACCACGAGCTCGAGCGGCATGGCCTGACGCTCGCGGAGCGCGAAGCCGTAGCGGGCGGCGAGCCCGCGCCCTCCAATCCCCGACTCTGGCAGCGCGTGCTTCAGGAGAACGGTCTCTGGACGGCCGTCGCGGACCGCATCCAGGCCGCGCTGCCCGAGGCCGTGCGCGACTTGCCGTGGGCCATCGCCGCCTTGGGCGAGCTCACCGCAGCGGGGCTGTCGTCCGCGTCCCTGGCCGCGCTGGTCGAGTCAGAGCCTGAGGCCGCGGCGCGCTTCTCTGACATCGCCGGCCTGCTCTTGCAAGGCACGCCTGTCGAGACGGTCGCGGTGCTCGTTGAGCGCGGCGCACTCGCGCCCGCCTTCGTGGTCCGCGCGACCGGTGAGGACGCGGCGGACTTTGATATCGATCTTGTGGCGGTGCGCGCCGGACAGCGCGTGGCCGCCGGCGACACGCTCGCCGTTCTGCACGACCCGCGGCGCATGTGGCTACAGGTCGAGCCGGTGGGGCGCGAGGTCGGGCCGGTGGTCGACGCGGTGCGTCGTGGGGCTGAAGGCCGCCTGCGGCCGCTGGTGGCCGACGCCTCGCTCGCGAACCTCACCGAGAAGCTGGTTCGCCTGGTTCGCGTGCGTGCCGATGGAGATCGCACGGTCGCGTTCGCAGAGGTCGCCAACGAGCCCCTGCGTGAGGGCGCGCCCGGACTCTTCCGCTCCTGGCGCCTGCGCCCGGGCACGCGATTCCTTCTTGCCCTCCCCGCCGAGCGATTCGAGCAGCGGTTCGTGCTGCCGATCGAGGCGGTGACCCAGGAGGGCGCTGAGACCATCGTGTACGTCCGCGATGGGGCGACCTTCCGGCCCGTGCCCGTGCACGTGGAGTTCAGCGACCACGAGCGCGTGGTGATCGCCAACGATGGCGCCCTGTATCCCGACGATGCCGTGGTGGTCCAGGGCGCCTACGCACTGGGCCTGGCACTGCAGCGAAAAGCCGGCGGTGCCGCTGGCCACGGTCACGCACACGACTAGGGGGCCCTGATGCTCGACGCGATCATTGCCTTCTCGCTACGACGACGGTTCGTTGTCGCCCTCATCGCGCTCGCGATCGCCGCCGCCGGTGCGCATGCAGCGATCGGGCTCCCCGTGGATGTCCTGCCGGATCTCAACCGCCCCACCGTCACGATCATGACGGAGGCGCATGGCCTCGTGCCCGAGGACATCGAGCGCATGATCTCGCGGCCCGTTGAGCGGGCGGTGAGTGGCGCCCAGGGTGTTGTGCGCGTGCGCTCCACGTCCGGCATGGGCTTGTCGATCGTCTACGTCGAGTTCGACTGGGACACCGATGCCTATCGAAACCGCCAGGTTATCCAGGAGCGGCTCGCTAGCGCGGAGGAGATGCTGCCCGAGGGTGCCAGCCCGCATCTCGCGCCGGTATCTTCACTGATGGGGCAGATCCTGGTTCTGGGTGTGCGCAGCAAGGACGGCTCGCGCACGAGCACGGACCTGCGTGCACTCGTCGATCAGACGATCCGCATCCGCCTGCTGTCGGTGCCCGGGGTGGCACAGGTCGTCTCTTCCGGCGGCGCCCCGCGCCAGTTGCAAGCCATTGTGGACGCCACGAAGCTGCGCGCGCACGACGTCACGCTGCCCGAGGTGGCGGAGGCGCTTCGCGCCGCCAACCGCAACGCGTCAGGCGGTTTCCTGCCGGTGGGCGCGCGCGGGCCCCTTGTGAGCGTCACGGGCCTGGCGCGCGATGAGCGCGACCTTGCGACCGCGGTCGTGCGCGAGGATCCCGTCCGGTCCATCCTCGTCGAGGACGTCGCTGAGGTTCGCTTCGGTCCCGCGGCCATTCGGGTGGGCGATGCGGGCATCGACGGCGGGCCCGGCGTGGCCATCGTGGTCACGAAACAGCCCGGCATCGACACCCTCGAGTTGACGAAGCGCATCGACGAAGAGATCGCGATCATGCAGGCCTCCATGCCTGAGGACGTCGAGCTGCTGTCCACGATCTACCGCCAATCGGACTTCATCGAGCGCGCGATCGACAACGTGATCGACGCCGTCCGCGACGGAGCGATCCTCGTCCTGCTCGTGCTGTTGGTGTTCCTGCTCAACTTCCGTACGACGTTTATCACGCTCACGGCGATCCCGCTCTCGGTCGCCGTCACTTTCCTCGTGTTCAAGGTCGCGGGCATCTCGATCAACACCATGACGCTGGGCGGCCTCGCGGTGGCCATCGGCGCCCTCGTCGACGACGCCATTGTCGACGTCGAGAACGTATTCCGACGACTTCGCCAGAATGCGAGCGCTTCGACTCCGCGCCGCGCACTGGACGTGGTCTTCAGCGCATCCAGCGAAGTGCGCAAGCCGATCCTCATCGGCACGGTCGTTGTCGCGGCGGTCTACCTGCCGCTGTTCGCACTGCCCGGCATGGAAGGGCGACTGTTCACGCCCATCGGCGTGACCTACATCGTGAGCATTGCGGCGTCGCTGATCGTGGCGCTGACGGTCACGCCGGTGCTTTGCTACTGGTTGCTGCCAGCCCAAGCGCTCAAGCGCAGCGAAGATGGCTGGCTCGTCCGCAAACTGAAGAGCGGCACGGCGTCGTGGATCCGGTTCAGCATGCGGCATCCCGTGCCCATCGCTTCGGTCGTCGGAGGCCTCTGCGTCATCGGCCTGGTGTTGCTCGGCACGGGCGGCAGCGAGTTCCTGCCGCCCTTCAACGAGGGCTCGGCGCAGGTCAACCTCGTCCTACCTCCGGGCACGAGCCTCGAGATGTCGGACGCCTTCGGCCAGCGCCTGGAGAAGGTCGTCATGGCTGTGGACGGCGTCGGGCACGTAGGCCGCCGCACCGGCCGCGCTGAAGGCGACGAGCACGCCATGGGCGTCAACATCACCGAGATGATCGTGTCGTTCGATCCCCAGTCCACGCGCTCCCGCGCGGACGTCCTCGGTGACATCCGGGCGGGCATCCAGGAGTCTTTCCCGGGCGTACCCAACACGACGGAGCAGCCCCTGGCGCATCTACTCTCGCACCTGCTCTCCGGCGTGACGTCCCAGGTCGCCATCAAGATCGAAGGCCAGGACATGGTCGTCCTCAACCGGCTCGCGAGCGCCGTCGAGGGCCGGATCAGCGGCATCGACGGCGTCACGGACCTGATGGTGGAACCCGCCCAGCCCACACAGCGCATCGAGGTGCGACCCCGCCGGGCCGACCTCGCCCGGCACGGTCTGCGCGTCGACGAGATCGCCGAAACGGTCGAATTGGCAATGGAGGGCGAGGAGGTCTCGCGCCTCCTGCAAGGCGAGTTCGGCTACCCCATCGTGCTGCGCCTCCGGGAGGAGGACCGCCGCGACACCCACGCCCTCGGGGCACTTCGCATTCGCGGCCGCGACGGCCGCACGTTCGCGCTCGATGACGTGGCGGACGTCGCCGAGGGCTGGACCATCAGCGAAGTCAAACGCGAGAACCAGTCGCGGCGGCTCGTCGTCCAGCACAACGTCGAGGGGCGCTCGCTCAGCGAGGTCGTCACGGATGTGGAGGCGGCGCTCGATGGCATTCGCGCGGATCTGCCCCCCGGCTACAGCATCCGCACGAGCGGTCAGTTCGAGGCCCAGGCGCAGGCCACACGCACGATCACGGTGCTCTCCCTGCTCTCGCTGCTGGTCATGTTCCTCGTGCTGTACTCGCACTTCCGGTCGGTCAACCTGACGCTGCAAGTGCTGCTCAACATCCCGGCCGCGTTCTTGGGCGCGGTGGCCATGATCGTACTAACGGGACAGACGCTCTCCGTCGCCACCCTGGTTGGTTTGGTCGCCCTCGGCGGGATCGCGTCGCGTAACGGCATCCTGCTCATCGATCACTACTTGCATCTCATGCGAGAAGAGGGAGCGGGCTTCTCCGCGGAGATGATCGTGCGTGCCGGCCAAGAGCGCATCGTGCCGGTCCTGATGACCGCTCTCACCAGCGGCGTGGCTCTGGTGCCGCTCGTTCTCTCTCCCGGCGAGCCGGGCAGAGAGCTGCTGTACCCGGTCGCCAGTGCGATCGTGGGCGGATTGATCTCCAGTACCCTGCTGGACGTCCTGCTGACCCCCGGCGTGTTCCTCGTGTTCGGCCGCAAGGCCGCCGAGGCCCACCTCGTGGACTACAATGACAACCCTGCGAACACGGCGGACGGCTCCAAGCGGGCACCCGCCCTTTAATGGAGGAGAGCGACAGATGAAATCCCTGCAGAGTCTGGTCTGGGTAACGGTGGCGGCACTGTGTCTCGCCGGGTGCGGCGATAAGCCGACCAAGGCGGGTGGTACCGAGCCTGAGGGCCACGCGCACTCAGCCAGCCACGGCGGCACGCTGGTCGAGACATCCGATCACAGCATGCACTTCGAAGTGAAGCACGACGAGTCGGCCGGCCTGCTCCAGGTGTGGGTCTTCGATGGCGACATGAAGATGCTGAAGACGGGCGCTCCGACCGTTCAGCTGGCAGCCGACAGCGGTGGCCACAAGCTCACCGGCACGGCCCCCGGCAACGCGACGCCGTCGCACGAGTGGCACTTCACGCACAAGGCGCTCGAGGCACACGCGCACGGGCGCCTGCGTCTCGAGCATGGCGGCAAGTCCTACAACGTCGACCTGCCCGATGACGACGGCGATCACGACGGCCATGAGCACGAGGAGAGCCACGGCCCCCACGACGGCATGGTCGCGGCGTTCGCAGGCACCGACGGGAAGGCAGTCGGCCACGTGGAGTTGAAACTGCACGACGACAAGGGCGATCTCGAGCTCTGGATCGCAACAGACGAGGGCATCAAGACGCCGTTCGATCTGGGCGCCGATAGCGAGATCACCGTGACGTTCCACGGGCGCGACCGCACGGTCACGCTGCGCGTCCGCGACAAGGACCAGAACGCCGACGAGGATGGCACGGCGACCATGCGCGCCGGGAAGACGAACTACTTCATCTACCCCGGCGAGACGGGCGCCGACGCCAGCTGGCTACAGGGCGCGGAGTTCACCTGCCCCGTGAGCGTCACGTTCCGCCAAGGCGACGCGACCTTCACGACCAAGCAGTTCCAGCTCAAGCCGCACGGCCATGGCGATCACGGCCATGACCATGACGACGAGCACGACGACGACAAGTAACGCCGCTTCCGGCGCCGCACGACCACGTGCGGCGCCGGGGGCTTCCCCGGCGTGCGGCGCCCTACGGCCGCAGCACGCGGCCTGAGAACAGGATGGCGCCCGTGGCGCGGTGGCGGATCTCGTAGGCGAACGGCCGGTCCGCGGTGAACTCGAGCGGCTTGTCCGGCGAGGCGCTGCCCCGCTTCATCATGACGACTGTGGCGGCCGCCGCCTCCGTGCCGCTCTCGTCCACGTCGATGAAGGCCTTGTGCAGCACGATGCCGATGAACAGCGGCTCGGCGCGTGTGATCCCAGTGAAGTCCGCACGCGCGGCGTCGAAGGCGCACTCCATGTCCATGCCCGCGAGGGTCTTGGTGAGATCCGCCGACCACGTGACGCGGAACTTCGCTAGCTTCACATTCACCATGCGCGGCGTGCGCTCGCCGTCGAGCTCGCCCTGGACGAGGCGCCGCTCGAGCGCAGGCAGACCGTCATGGGCCGTCGGCAGATACACGACCATGGACAGGTGGCCATCGCGATAGGGCAACTCGAGGACCTGGGCGCCGTCCACCTCGGCGTAGTGGAAGTGGCCGACGCGGTTCATCAGCTGCGCCTCAGACTTCTCACCGTTGGGGCCCGTGAACTCGGCAGCCTTCGTGGCGCGCTCCGGGAAGGGCTCAGCCCAGCTCGCCTTGAAGTAGATGGCGTTGGCCAGGGCGAGCAGCGTGTCGGTCGGCGGGAGGCCTGCCGGCACGATGTCGGTGATCTTCTCGCGCGTCTCGCGCGCGACCCAGTCGTTGATCGCCTTGCGCGCCGCCCCGGAGTCCTTGAAGTCCACGCGGGCGAGCGGCGCCCCGAAGTGCCCCTTGAGCGCATGCAGGTAATCGGGCTCGAAGGCGAGGCCGTCTTGCCCCCACATCGTGTTGGCAACTGAGAGCTCGTAGGCCGGCAGTTGCTCACGTTTCTCTCCGAGGCCAGCCTGGACCATCGGCGGAGCAAGCGCAGCGAGTAGTGCGGCGTAGCCCGGACCGGCCTCCGCCTCGCCCAGCGCGAGCCCGGTGCGCATGGCCGCGGCGGTCTCGCCGCGCGCGCCCGCCTGGGCGAGGAGCATGGCGGCATGCACGGAGTAGGGCGAGAGGAACACGTTGCCGTCGCGACTGGCGACGCGACCGTAGATCGACCGCGCGAAGGCGTTCGCGCTCGCGGCCATAGCGGCGGCGCCGGTCGGCGAGCGCTCCTCAGCCGGCGCAGGACCGGAACCGAGCGGGATGCAGAGACCGAGAGCCAGCAGGCCAGCGGCGGCGCGGCGGGTCCAGGCAAGGAGACGCGGGGATGTAGGCATGGCTCTCTCCAGGAGGGTCTGGGCCCATTGGACACGGGCGGCTGGGGGCGGTTCCATCCTCAACGGTGGCCGCAGCCGCCTGCGCCCTGGGCCTGTGCGGGAGCGCGGGCGACTAAGCGTTCACCTTCCATACGCGTGCGAGTAGGCGTTCACCCCATTCTGCGACGGGGCTGGTGCGCCGCGCGCCACGATCCTGCGTCCAAATGCGGGACCAGGGCGCATCCGCAAGCGATCGGGTTCGTGGGGCGAGGTCGTGGCGAAGCCGTCGAGGCCGATTCGTGGTCGATCCACTCGAGGCCGCTGACGGCGAGTCCACGGCCCGCAGCCACGAAGCCGCACGTTGCTCGACAGGACACCTGAATGCTTACGCGTGCGACTACATGCGGTAGCCCATGTCCCCGTGGGCAGCCAGGCGCTCCTCGTAGAACCCGCGCGGCACGTCGGGCAGGCCAGCCCCGTCGAGCCAGCGGTTGAAGAAGTTGAAGATGGCCGCCACGGTCAACGCGTCGAAGAGCGCGTGATCGCTCCACCCGGCGGCGCGCGCCGCATCGACGTGGGCTTGCGTGGTCTTGGCCGGGGCGTCGTTGACGATCGCCACGTACCGCAGCAGGGCCTTGTCGGCCTCAGAGATGGGCGCGTGCTCGAAGTCGTGGCACACGGAATCGACCAGGTTCTTGTCCCCGAGCAGGTGGGCCGCGACCGCGGCATGGGCTGACGTTCAGAACTTGCAGCCGTTGCGCGCGGAAACGAAGGCCGCGATGAGCTCGCGCTGGCCAGCTGAGAGCTCAGACGTCCCACGCATGACCTCCTCCATGAAGTTGCACAGGTGCGGGGTCGCCTCGGGCCGCGCGGCGAAGAGGTAGTAGATGCCGGGCGGCTCGACGCCCTGCCTGCGACTCGCCTCGATGACCCGACCGAAGCGGCCCGTCTCACCGCCGCGATTCGCGGCCAGAAGATCCTTGAGAAACATCGCGCCTCCGTGCCGTGAGATTGGGTTGGCGCAGGATACCGTGGGGACGGTGCGGCCAACGGCCGTCGTCCATGGACGGGTCTTGGGCCGTAAGGAGGCTTGCATGCTGCGTCCCACGCTGCTCGCGCTGATGGTGAGTCTATTCACGACCGGCTGCTGCTGTCCGCGGCCTTGCGCGGAGGACGGCGCGACACGCGCCCGCGAGACGGGCGCAGACGAGACGGGCGCAGACGCGACCGAGGTTCTCCTTGAGCTCGTCAGCGTGCGCATACCGGCTGAGTCCGCGGACGCGACCCTCGCCGTGGACGCGAGCACGCGCCACCGGGTGCTCACGGCCGCAGAGGCGCAGGCCCTGCTCACGTCCTGGGGGGGCCCGGGCGGCGCCCAGGTACTCCAGGCGCCGAGCCTCGTGACGCGGATTGGCGATGAAGCCTCACTTGCGATCGGTCAAGAGCCTCAAGCCGACGCGGGTCAAGGCGCCCCGTTCATTGGCTACGCGGCGCGGATAGGCGTAGAGCGCGCCGGCGAGGCGCTGCGCGTGGAGTTCCACGAGACCACGCGCCAACTCGCGCCGGCAGAGGCCAAGCCCCGCTCAACCGCGGCCACGACGGAGCAGTACCTGCATGCGACGTTCACGATGCCCGACGGCGGGTACGCGCTCTTGCGCGGCGCCGACGTGCTCGAGGATGCCGAGGGTCCCTTCGTGCGCGTGGCGCTGCTGCACGTGATCGTCCTGGTGCCGGAACCGTAGGCACGTAGCAGCCCCGCGCTACGTCTCGCGCTTGAACCAGGCCGCCACGCTCGCGTCGCGTAACACGAGGACCTGCGCCCACACGCTCACGTGGGCGAGGAGCGAGAACCAGATGCCTTGGGCCCCGCGCACGGTGTCGGAGTCGAAGAACGCGGTGCCTGTCATGGCGACGTAGTACATGACCGCCAGTCCGGTGAACAGCAGGCCGACGAACAGCAGGCCGCGCGCGGCTGCCGGGGCCCAGCGGACGCGCGCGTAGAGCGCGATCCCGATGACGAGCAGCAAAGCGCCCGCCGCGGCCAGGGCCAGGCCCAGCGGGACGCTCGTGGCGTCGCTGCCGAGCAGCCCCACGATCTGCTCGTCGGGCCGGTGGTGTCGCCAGACGGAACCGAGAATTGCGGCGCCAATCACAGCGAGCGGCACGGCGGTGAGGCCGAAGAGGAGGGCGAGCACGGTGACGTGCGCGGGGCGGCCCCCGGAACGTCGACGCGAAGGCTTGGGAGAGGCGGACTTGGAACGACCTGCGGGCATCCCTACCTCCGATCGCCATCCAGTCTACCTCCGATCGCCATCCAGGCGCCGGCAGGGCGCCTCGCCTCTTCAGGCCAGCAACAACCCTGTCGCGCCGTCCCAGGGGCTCGCCGCTGCTTCCAGGCCGGGGAGTCTATGCGATCGGCCGTTCCGACACATCCAGCACGCGCCACATCGACCAGGCGACGACGGAGCGGTAGGGACGGAAGGGCTCGCCGAGGGGCTCGAGCTCGCGTGCCGTCGGGGCCGGGCCGCCTGTGAACTTCGCCCAGCCGTTGCGCACACCCAAGTCCAGCACCGGCCATACATCCAGACGCCCCAACGAGAACATCAGGTGCATCTGCGCGCTCCAGACGCCAATCCCCCACACCTGCGTCAGCGCCTCGATCACCTCGTCGTCGTCCTGCCCCGGGAAGTCCGCCGGATCGAACGCGCCGTCCACGATGTGCCGCGCCAGGTCCTTGATGCTGCGCGTCTTCGCCCCCGACAAGCCCGCCTTCCGAAACGTCTCGTCGCGCTTGCGCAGCACCGCCCTCGGATCGAGCTCGACCTCCGCCGGGAACAGCGCCAGGACCCGTCCCCAGATCGCACTCGCCGCCGCGCCCGCCAACTGCTGGTAGGCGATCGCCCGCGCAATCGCGCCGAACGTCGAGTCGCGCAGCGGGACCGCCGGCTTGCCGATGGCCTCAAACAGCGCGGTGAAGCGCGCGTCCCGCGCGCACAGCGCGCGGACGGCCTTGTGGGGTCGCCAGATGCGCTGCGCCATGTCGCCTCCCCCGTGTCGGTACGGGGGCGTGAGACTACCGCGAGCGCGACCCCCCGTGTGCACGCACATGGATCCGCATGTCCACGATGCGGCAACCCTCGCCCGGCGCCAGCGCGAAGGCCGGGTTGATGTCGAGGTCGTCGATCTCAGCAACCTCCTCCACCAGGCGCGAGAGCCGCAGCAGCAGATCCACTAGCGCCGGCTCATCCGCGGCGGCTTGGCCGCGGTAGCCCTCGAGCAACTTGCGTCCGCGAATCCCCCGCACCATGCCCAGCGCGTCCTTGTCGGTCAGCGGCGCGACGCGGAACACGACATCGCCCAAGACCTCGACCAACACGCCGCCCAGGCCGAACGCGATCAACGGCCCAAAGGCCGGGTCCTCCGTCATGCCCGCCATGATCTCGATGCCGCCCGCCAGCATCGGCTGGATCAGCACACCCTCGAAAGCGTCGACGTGGCCGGCGTCCTGCACGCGCTGCCGGATGCCCTCGAAGGCCGCGCGCACACCCGCCTCGTCGGTCAGGTTCAGCACCACGCCGCCGAGGTCGGTCTTGTGCACCAGCGTGAGACTCACGAGCTTCAGTACGACGGCTTGGCCAATGGCCGCCGCCGCCCGCACGGCTTCGTCCGCGGTCCGCGCCACGTGCCCGGCGAGCAGAGGCAGCCCGACCGCGTCTGCAAGCGCCTGCACCTCGTCGGGCAGTAGCCACCCAGCGCCACGCTCGCCCAGCACGCCGGTACACACCGCCCGCGCCGCCTCCGCATCAAAGCCCTCGAGCGTGGGCTCCGCTCCGATGGGCTCGTCACGCCAGCGCGCGTACTGCGCTACGCGCCCGAGCGCACGCGCGGCGGCCTCCGGGAAGGCGAAGGACGGGACGCCGCGCTGCAGGCGGCGCGCGGGTCCGCGACCGCCCGAACCCATCAAGCAGGTGAGCACCGGCTTGTGCGCGTCCTCCTCAAGGCGCGCGAGCACGCCGTGCAGCGCCTCTTCGACCGGAATGAGGTGCGAGGCCTCAATCGGAGCGTGAATCAGAATGAGCGCGTCGACTTCCGGCGCGCGCAGCAGGATCTCCGCGGCTTGCGCGTACTCGCTCGCGCCGGCGCCCGCGATCATGTCGACCGGGTTGGTCGTGCTCGCCTCCATGGGCAGGAACGCCTGCAGGCGCGCGCGGACGTCCGCGCTGAGCTCCGCGATCTCAAGGCCGTACGCCTCGCACGCGTCCGCGGCGAGAATGCCTGGTCCACCCGCGTTGGTCAGGATGGCGACGCGACCGCCGCGCGGCAGCGGCTGGCTGCTGAGCACGAGGGCCAGATCGAACATCTCCTCGAGCGTCTCCGCCCGGATCACGCCGGTCTGGTGAAACAGGGCGTCGACCGCGACGTCGCTCTCCGCGAGTGCGGCCGTGTGACTGCCCGCCGCGCGCTTGCCCGCACCCGTCCGGCCGCTCTTGACCGCGACGATGGGCTTCGTGCGTCCGATGCGGCGCGCGATACGCGCAAATCGGCGCGGATTGCCGAAGGACTCGACGTAGAGCAGGATCACATCGGTCTGCTCATCGCCCTCCCAGTACTGGAGGAGGTCGTTCGCCGACACGTCGGCCTTGTTGCCCACGCTCACGAACGTGGACAGGCCGATGCCAAGTTCCTCGGCGGTGGCCAGGATCGCGAGTCCCAGCGCGCCGCTCTGCGAGGACATCGCAACATTGCCCGCCGGCGGGAACGCGGGCGCAAACGTGGCGGCGAGGCGCACCTCGGGATCTGCGTTGATCAGACCCATGCAGTTGGGGCCGACCATGCGCATGCCGTAGCCGCGCACCTTGGCGAGCAGGGCGTCCTGACGAACTTGACCCTCCTCGCCGACCTCCGCGAAGCCCGCAGTGATCACCACGAGGGCGCGCACACCCGCCGCGGCGCAGTCATCGACGACCGCCTCCACGTGCTGCTTGGGAACGAGCACGATGGCGAGATCGACGGGGCCCGGTAGCGAGGCGACGCTCGGGTACGCGGGGATGGCTCCGATGGACGCCGCGCGCGGATTGACGGCGTAGACCGGCCCGCGGAAGCGCTGCAGAACGAGCCGGTGCAGCGTCAAGAAGCCCAGGCTCTCCTCGTCGCGCGAGGCGCCAATCACCACCACGGCGCGCGGGCGGAAGAACGGCCGCATGGACGCCGCCGCGGCCAGGCGGTCGCGCAGCTCGCTGCGCTCGAGCGCTTCACCGTGCACGGCGACGGCGAGATCGATTTCGACCGCCTCCCCGTCGCGCTGCTCGCCGACGGAGTACCCGCTTCGACGCAGCACCTCGAGCATCGGGGCGTTGCTCTCAGCCACGCGCGCGCGGAGGCGATGCAGTCCCGCATGGGCCGCCGCGAGGGCAACGCGCTCCACCAAGGCGGTCGCGAGACCTTGGCCGCGGAAGCTCTCGTCCACGCCCAGGGCGATCTGGGCCGTGCCGTCGGCACACGCGACGTACCCGGCCGCGCCCGCAATCTGCTCGACGCCAGCCTGCGTCCGCACGGCCAGGAGCGTCAACCGCACGGTCGGATCCGCGCCGTCGCACAGGTGTTCCAGCGGCAAGGGACCGTCACCGCCCTCACGCAGCGGGCTCGGGCGACCGGCACGCGCCTCCAGGCGTCCGATAAATGCACTCAGCGTGGGCGCATCGCCGGCCGCCGCGGCGCGCAGGAGGACCGTGGTTCCGTCGCGGAGGATGACGGGCGCTGAGGGCTCTGCCATGAGGGCAGCCTACGGCACGGTCCGCGTATGCGTTCAGGTGTCCTGTCGAGCACGTACGGCTTCGTGGCTGCGGGGCGTGGGATTGCCGTCGTCGTC
>JAQBWE010000029.1 GCA_027625315.1 Planctomycetota bacterium | reverse complement strand
CCGGGCGTGCGTCCGGGCTTCGGAGGCGCCATCGGGGCGGCCACGGGCGCCACCGCCGGAGGCGAGCCGCCAGCCCTAAGCACGGTGCCGCATGCGCCGCACGAAAACTCCTGGCCCGGCTGGAAGGCCGAGACGTCGAACTGCGCACCGCACTTGGCACACGCTTGAAGCTGCATCGATGCTCCTTCGTCGGTCGGCCGTCGTGCGGACCGACGTGTCGTCGGGGGCTCCACTGGCACCCCGGAAGTTGGGTCGTTATAGCACACGGCGGGCGCGTTCCCGGTTCCCCGGGGGGGAGCCGCGCCCGCATCAGCGAGCGCCTGCAGCGCGGCTCGCAGGTCCGCCGAAGGTCCCTCGGCGGGCTCCGGCGGGGGCGTCCGCGCGAGATTGGCCCCGAGGCCTTCCGCCTCCGGGCTGCCGTCCGGTTCGTGCAGGAACCCCGGGTCGGTCATGGCGCCCCCCCCTCGGCGCCGGGACGAAGGTCCAGTCCGCCGACCTCGAGGTAGCGCGCCTGGAAGGCCGCGCGCGCCCGGCGCAGCGCATTCTCGATCGCCTTGGGTGTGCGCGCGAGTTGGTCGGCGAGCTGGGCCACCGAGGCACCGCTGCGGTAGCGCGCCTCGAGCAGAGCAGCATCCGTCGGCCGCAGCAGGCCGAGCGCGATGGCGACCGTCGCGCGCAGCTCCGCATCCTGGAGGACCTCGGCGGGCAGCGCTACGGCAGCGTAGCCCTCCCAACCCTCCGGCAACGCGACGATCGGCGGTCGCTGACCGCGGCGGCGGTAGACGTCGGCGACCCGCCGCCGCGCGACCCCGAGCAAGTACGCGCCGGGCTCATCCGGGGCCCGCCCCGCGGTCCGAGCGCGATACAGGGCCGCGAAGCAGTCCTGGGCCACATCATCGGCATCGGCGGCAGACAGACGGCGGCGGGCGTAGCGGTACACGGCGTCGAGGTGATCCCTGAGCCAAGCGGTGGGCTCGCCGCCCGCGCCCTCAGCGGACGCGTCGGGCAGGCGCTCCCGCGCGCGGCCTTGTTCGGATTGGGGCATGCGTTCAACCGTATGCGTTCAGGTGTCCTGTCGAGCACGTGCGGCTTCGTGGCTGCGGGGCGTGGGATTGCCGTCGTCGTCCTCGCGGGGGCCCTACCCCGCGTCGTCCTAGCCGGCTGCCCCACACCCTCGCCCCACGAACCCGATCGCCTCCGCATGGCCCTGATCCCGCGTTCGGGCGCAGGATCGCGGCGCGCGTCGCTCCTCCCCCGTCGTAGCAGGGGTGAACGCTTACGTTCACCCGTAACCGCTCACCCCAGTCGGGGGCACGGTGCGCGTGGCGCCGCGTAGAATGCCAACCGATCACAGGATCAGGGGCTGTTCGAAGGCAACCGGGTCGCTGGGGCGGAGCCCTGGCGCGGCCGTCGAGGGCGACTCGTGGTCTCATTTCACTCGAGCCCGAAGACGGCAAGTCCAGGGCCCGCATCCAGCGAGCCGTACTCTGCTCGGCAGGGCAGGTGAGCGCATACATTCACCCCTACGTCGTCTGAACGCGCGCAACCCCTCGCGCCAATCGGGTGGCTACCACTCGACGCCCGCATCCTTGCCGTTGGCCTCGCACCAAGTCTTGGCGACTTCGGTCTTGTCAAACTCCTGGCCCGTGATGGCCTTGAGCGCCGTCACGACCGCTGGCTTTGATTCCTTCCACAGCTTCCAGCGTCGCTCCCACCACTCGGCCGGCGGGTTGTTGGGTGCGTTGGGGTTGGTCGCGGCCGGCTCGTCGAGCTCCTCCGCGAGGCGCCGGAAGAGGCGCTTCTCCACAGCCATGCCTGCCCAGGTCGCAAGCGCCGCGAGCGCCGGGGCGAGGGCTTCGTCGGGGTTACCCACGATCCACCGCCAGGCCTTCTCGACCTCCTTGAACTGCCGCTCGTCGAGGGCGATGCTCGCGCGCGCGAAACCCTTCAGCGCCAGCGCGTTCACCTCGTAGCGGCGCTCGTTCTTCTTCTCGCCCCACGTCGCTTTCCAGAGCCGGCCCGCAACCTTCTTGTCGGTGACGCGCCACTCCCACATCCCGGCGACCTTGATCGCAACGATGCTCGACTCGTGTTTGAGGAGCGTGAGCAGGGTCTTCTCGAACTCAGGGTGGGCCAGTCCCTCGATGGCCTCGAGGGCAGGCAGCACGTCGTTGGCGTTCTTCTTCTTCGAGACCTTCTTCAACTCAGCGGCCAGCTCCTTGGCCTTGGGGTCGTCCACGGCCTCCAGGGGTGACGTATCGCCATCGCCGTCCTTCGGAGCGTCCTTCTCGTCCTCGGCCTTCTCGTCGTCTTCCGACTTCTCGTCCTTCGTATCCTCGTCGCCCTCGTCGGCGTGGACTGGTGCGGCGATGCCCAGCAGGCAGAACAGCAGGAACGGCAGCCAGCGGATACGTAGCATCTCGATTCGGGCCATGGCGTCCTCCGCCTTCATTCTAGGCGCTCGGCGTCCCGGACGCACCCAGCGGGGTCAGAACGCCGGGTCGGCGCCCTCCGCGCGGGGATCGGCCGCGCGCCGCGCCGGCTGCCCGGTCGCGCGGCGCCCCCACGCAGGGTTCCTCCAGCGCACCTCCGCCGCTATCCTCCGCGCCGACCCGAGCCCCCGGAGCCGACATGCCGCCGAGCAATCTCGTCGATCTAAGCCGCATCGATCCCGATCACGTCGCCTTCACGATCGAGCAGATCCGCGAGCACAACCCCCAGCGGTATGAGTTCGAGCAGCTCTCCCACATCGCGATGGCCGACTTCGAGGCGCGCGAGGTCTGCGGCGTCCTCGACATCCCGGCCGACCCCTGGTGGGGTCGCGGCCACGTGCCCGCCAAGGCCCTCATGCCCGGCGTGCTGATGCTCGAAGCCGCGGCGCAGACCTGCTCGTGGTTCGTTCACCAGGTCATCGATTCCTCCGAGAACCCGGGCAAGATCTTCGGTTTTGGCGGCATCGACAACGTGAAGTTCCGCTCCGCGGTCTTCCCGCCCGATCGCCTCGTCATCGTCGGCAAGTGCGTCAAGATCAGCCGCCGGCGCGCGATCTTCGAAACGCAGGGCCTGCATGGCGACATGGAGCGCATCGCGTTCGAGGCCACCATCACGGGCCTCTGGGTCTGACGGCCCGCCGGCGGCCTAGGCTTCGACCTGGTCGTCCCAGTGATCGGTCGCGTGCCGCCGCGCCTGCTCGACGTAGTGCGCAGCATGGGCAATCGCCTGCGGGCGGCGCACCTCAGGATCCAGCGTCCGGATGACGCGGGCGGGTGAGCCCACGACGAGGCTGTACGGCGGGATCACCGTGTTCTCGAGCACCAACGCACCCGCCCCCACGACCGACCCTGCGCCGATGCGGCTGCCGCCCAGCACGATGGCGCCCATGCCGATCAGCACGTAGTCCTCGATCTCGACGCCGTGCACGAGGGCCCCGTGGCCAACCGTCACATCGGCCCCGATTCGGTTTGCCGCTTCGGGATCGACGTGCACGACGCTGTTGTCCTGGATGTTCGTCCGGGCGCCGATCTCAATCGGCGCGTCGTCGCCGCGTACGAGGACGCCGTACCAGAGGTTGGCGTCGGCGCCGAGCCACACGCGCGCGGTGACGGTGGCCGTGTCGGCGACGTACGCCGCCCCCACGCGGAGCAGGCGGGCGCGTCGCAGTCCGCCCGCGCTCACGTGACCCTCAACAGGATGAGCGGCACAAGCGAGAACGCGTTGTGCAGCGCGTGCGCGGCGACGCACGCGGCCAGCGAGTTCGTGCGCTCGAACAGCCACGTCAGCACCATCGCCAGGGCGAAGAGCGGAACGAACGCCAGCAAGTTGTTGTGCACAAGCGCAAAGAGGAGCGACACCACGACGGCCGTCACGAGGCGCGCCCGGCGCGGATCGACGGTCAACTGCACCAGGGCCTGCTTCAGGGCCGGATGCAGCAGGCCGCGGAAGAGCGCCTCCTCGGCGAACGGCGCCACCAGCACGCCGTAGCCGGCGATGAGCCACGGTTCGTAGCCCGACGCGGGATCCAGCGCCTGCTGGACGAGCGGCTGCAGGCCCGGAGTCTCCCCCGAGATGGTCTTGATCACGAGCGCCCACAGGAGGGCGAGCGGGGTGGCGATCAGCAGCGCGATGCACACGGCCTGCAACCCCAGGAGGCTCGCGCGGCCTAGGCCGGGCGGTGTGGTCAGCGCGTTCGCTCCGGCCGTTTCGGCGGACTCGATCTGCAGGCGCTGACGCCGCATGACGACAAGCAGCGCGGCCGGGACGGCACCGATGGCCATCGCAAGCACTTGCATCCAGAGCGGTGCGCCCGCCGCCTGGCCGCCAGCCCCGAGATAGAGCACGAGACCGGGCACGATCAAGAAGCCACCGGCGAGCAAGGCCGCCGCAGGGGCGAGGTCAAACGCTCGCGTCACCGTGGCGAACGCGGGCGGCGGCGTGCCGAGCCGCTTGCGATCCACGCGCCGCACGAACCACGCGATCAGCAGCCCGAAGCCCGCCACGAGCGGTAGAAAGCGCGCGAGGATGAAGCCCCAGAGCGCGATGGGCTTCGCCTGCAGCAGGCGCATCAGATCACCTTCGGTGAACGAGTCCGCCGCGGCTTCAGCCGCCTCCTCAGCGACGGCCACGCCGGCCGTGAGCAGGGTCGCAGCGAACATGGTCGCCGCGAGCACGACAAGCAGCGCGAGGGCCGAGCGGCGCGCGCGCCAGCCACGCATCAGGCGTCCCCCGTGATGAGGCCGGCGGTAGGCGAGGACGGGCTCGGTCGCCCCTTGGGCATGCGCCCTGCGAGGTACGCCTGGCGCCCCGCGCGACAACCGTCGCGCATCGCGGCGGCCATGCGAATCGGATCCCGCGCCTTGGCGATCGCTGTGTTCAGCAGGACGCCGTCCACGCCAAGCTCCATCGCCACGGCCACGTCCGACGCCGTGCCGACGCCGGCATCGACGATCACGGGCACCCCCGCCCGCGCCACGATGAGCTCGATGTTGATGGGATTGAGGATGCCCAGCCCCGTGCCGATGGCGCTGCCCAGCGGCATCACGGCCGCTGCGCCGGCGTCCTCGAGCTTGCGCGCCATGACGGGATCGTCGTTGGTGTAGACGAGCACGGTGAACGACTCGGCCACAAGCGTCTTGAGCGCCACGAGCGTTTCGGTCACATCCGGCAACAGGCTCTGGGGATCAGCGAGCACCTCGAGCTTGACGAGATCTGCGATGCCGAGCTCGCGCGCGAGCCGCAGCGTGCGAACCGCATCGTCGGCCGAGTAGCAGCCGGCGGTGTTGGGCAGCAGCGTCCAGCGCGAGCCGAGGGCATCCAGCAGGTTCGGGCCTTGCTCGCGCCGCATGTCCACGCGCCGCAGAGCGACGGTCACGCACTGCGTGCCACTCGCCTCCAGCGCGCGCAGCGTCTGTTCGTTGTCGCGGTACTTGCCCGTGCCCACGAAGAGGCGGCTTGAAAACGTATGCGCGCCGATCACGAGCGGGTCGTCGTCGGGCTCCGCGGCCACATCGCCGCCCCCCACGAACGTCACCACCTCGACCTTGTCGCCCGCCGTCAACGAGCGCGTGGCGTGGCTCGCGCCAGGCACGACCTCGCCATTGACTTCGACGGCCACGCGTTGATCCGCGAGCCCGAGCGCGCGCAGGAGTGCCGCGACACTCTCACCCTCGCCGCCCAACTCATGCCGTTCGCCGTTCAGCGTGATCGTGGTGCTCATGCGTCCCCGTGCGCCTCGCCACCCCCGACGACGCGCTTCTCCCACTTGTACAGATCTACGACCTGGGCCAGAGTTCCGCCGCCCTCGGCCATGATCTCAGAGCGAATGCGGTTCTCGGCCTCGAGGCAGTACATCGCACGGTTGGCCAGTTCCACCGCCTTCGCGCGCGGCAGCACCATGACGCCGTCCGCGTCCGCCACGATCCAATCGCCGGGTCGGCACTCGATGCCGTCCACGCGCAACGTCACGCCGATCTCGCCAAAGCCCTTGGGCTCGCCCGCGTGGCTGCTCACGGCCCGACTGAAGACCGGCAAGGTGAGCGCCCGGATGTCGCGCGTGTCGCGCACGGCGCCATGCACGATCACCCCGGCGAGGCCGCGGTTGATGGCGCTGTTGGTGGCCAGCTCGCCCCAGACCGCAGGCGGCACCCCGCCGCTGTCGATGACGAGCACATCGCCGGGCTGGCAGGTGTCGATCGCCTCGACGGGCTTGGCCCAGTCGCCGGGCATGGCGCGGCAGGTCACAGCGGGGCCGGCGACGCGCAGATCCGGATGGGTCGCCAACATGCCGGGCCAGCAGGGCGCGCGGTGCATGGCGTCGCTGATGTTCGCGGTGCTGACCTCGGTCAGGATGCGACGCAGGTCGGCCTCGGCGGATACCCGCGCGGCCATCTCGCTCTCGCCCGGCTTGCCACTCACCATCGCTTCGCAGATGCCGCGCGCGGCGGCCTCGGCGTCGCGCGCCTTCGTGATGGCGCCGCCGACGATCAGGACATCGGCACCGGCGCGCACGGCTTCGGGCGCTGGCGCGGCCGTGATGCCGCCCGCGACCGTCACGGGAATCGAGACCGCCGCGCGCACGGCGCGCAGGGTCTCAAATGGATCGCCGCCGCGCACCTGCTCGTCGATCGGGCAGTGCACGTTGACCGCGTCGGCTCCGAGCGCCTCGGCTTCCTTCGCGCGCGCGACGGGGTCCACGCAGCCCAGCAGGTCCACGAGCACCTTGATGCCGTAGTTGCGGCCGGCCTCAACACACTCGGCGAGCGTGGAGTCCGACGCGACGCCGAGCACGGTGCCCATCGTGGCCCCGGCTTTGGCCGCGGCCTCGAACTCGAGCCGACCCGCGTCCATGGTCTTTCCGTCACAGACCAACTCGAGGCGCGGGAAGGCCGCGCGGATCGCCCGGACGGCACCCAAGCCCTCGGCCTTGAGCAGCGGCGTGCCCACTTCCAGGATCGTGACGCCGCCCGCAACGCCCTCCCGGGCCGCGCGCAGGGCGCGGTGCAGGTCCACTTGGTCGAGAGCGAGCTGGAGTCGAGCGGCCATGGCGGGCCAGCCTACCGCCACGCCCCTCGGGCTCCGACTCCGGACCGGAGGCGAAGGAATGGCCCCTGGGGCGGCCCCGCACCCTCGGCCCGGCTTGACGGACCGGGGGGGCTGGAGGACACTGCCGCCCTGCACCTCCGGAATGGACCGAGGGCGGGCAGCGGCCCGCCTTTTTTCATGTCTGGAGGGGAACGGTCAGCCTTCCCCGGGCCGACCGGGATCGGCCGACTCAGGGGGTGGAGGGCCCGCGATGGACCCCGCCGACATCATCCGCTTTGCCGACGTCGTCCACCGCGATCGCGGGATCGAGAAGGAAATCGTGTTTACCGCGATCGAGGAGGGCCTGCTCACCGCGGCGCGCAAGAAGTACGGCGAAGACGCCGTCATCGAGGTCCGCCTCGACCGCCGTAGCGGCCAGATCGAGTGTCTCGTCGGCGGCGTGAACCGCCAGGTCGAGTTCGGCCGCATCGCCGCCCAGACCGCCCGCCAGGTCATGAACCAGCGCATCCGCGAGGCCGAGCGGGACAAGCACCTCGACGAGTACAACCGCCGCTTGGACTCCATCGTCACGGGCGCCATCCAGCGCATCGAGTCGGGCAACCTCATCGTCAACATGGGCCGGGTCGAGGGCATTGTCCCGCGCTCGGAGCAGATCCGCGGCGAGACCTTCAAGGTCGGCGACCGCATCCGCGCGTTCCTCTTCGAGGTGCGGCCCATGGGCCAGCGCGTGCGCATCGTGCTCTCGCGCAGCCGCCCGGACTTCGTGGCCAAGCTGTTCGAACTCGAGGTGCCCGAGATCGCCGACGGCGTCATCGTGGTGCGGCGCATTGAGCGCGAGGCAGGCTACAAGACCAAACTGGCAGTCGAATCGCTCGACAGCAAGGTCGACCCGATCGGCGCCTGCGTCGGCGTGCGCGGCAGCCGCATCCGCAACATCATCGACGAGTTGAACGGCGAGAAGGTCGACATCCTCAAGTTCGAGGAGCAGCCTGAGATGATGATCGCCACGGCCCTGAAGCCGGCGCAGATCAACTCGATCACCCTGAACTGGGACACCAACGTCGCCGACGTCCTGGTGGACGAGGACCAGCTCTCGCTGGCCATCGGCCGCCGCGGAGCCAACGTGCGTCTCGCCAGCCGCCTCGCGGACTGGGAGATCAACATCGGCGCCGAGCCCGGCACGGGTCAGGCCGCCGCGGGCGCTGCCGCTGAGGGCGCTGCCGCTGAGGGCGGCGAGGCCACCGCGGGCGAGGCCGACGGCGCCGCGCCGGACACGGAAAGTGAGGCTCCCGGCACCGACGAGAGCCCCGCGCCGAGCACGGAAGGCGAGACTGAGGCCGCCGCAGTGACCTCCGACGACCAGCCCGAACCGAAGGATGCCTCCGCGAACGGTTGAGGCCGTCACGGCAGGCCCGGTACCATGCGGGCTTCGCCCGCGAAATCCGGCCGGCCGCCCGGCAGCCCCCTCCAGACCCTAGACCCCGATCACAGGACCCCGTCATCACTACCGGAACCGAGACTGCCTTGGCCAAGCGCTTCTATCACATCGCCTTCGAGCTCGGCATGAAGCCGCGCGAGTTCATGAACGAACTCAGCGAGGTCGGTCTGTCCGTCGGCAACCAGATGGTGATCATCCCGCCCGAGCTTGAGGCGCGGATCCACGAGGTCTTCGACAAGCTGAGCGGCAACGTGCCGGAGGTCGAGGAAGAGCCCGCCGCGGACGAGGCCGTCGTGGCTGAAGCCGGCGCGCCGGGAGTAGGCGCGCAAGAGGTCGTCAGCAGCGACGACACCACCGCAGTCGAAGCGGTCCCTGCGGCCGGCACTGATGACGACGCGGGCAGCCGCGCGGTCGAGACGCCGGCCCCTGTGGCACCGGCGAAGGCTGAGGCTCAGCCTGACGCGGCCACCCGCCGCCCGCAGGGCAAGCGCATCGATCCGGCCACGAGCCGCAAGCCCGCCCCCCTCGTTCCCACGATCGATCCGCGCGCGGGTCGCCTCGTGAAGGACGCGCCCGTCGGCGGCGTCTCGCACCTGCAGCCTCGCCCGCGCCGCACAGGCGAGGCCCGCACGCCGAACGACCCCTCGCTCCCCCAGTCCGACCGGGCGCCCGGGGAACGTCGCGACGGCCATCGCCGCGTCTCCGAGCGCTATCGCGGCAAGCGAGGCAAGGAAACATTCCAGATGCGCCGTTCGGGCCAGCGCCGCTCACGCGCGCCCACGCCCGTCCAGCGCCCGTCTGAGGTCACGGTCGAACTGCCGATCACCGTCAAGGGTCTTGGCGAGATCACGGCCAGCAAGGCCGCTGGCATCATCAAGGTCCTGTTCCAGAGCCACGGGATGATGGTCACGCCCAACTCCGTGTTGGACAAGGAGACCGTCGAGCTCATCTGCCTCGAGCTCGAGATCGACCTCACCTTCAAGGCCAAGCAAACGGTCGAAGACACGCTCCTCAAGCAGTTCGACGAGGGCGATGACGACGGCGAGCTGCAGCAGCGCCCGCCGATCGTCACGATCCTGGGCCACGTCGATCACGGCAAGACGACCTTGCTCGATTACATCCGCAAGTCCGATGTCGCAGGGCGCGAAGCCGGTGGCATCACGCAGCACATCGGCGCGAGCATGGTCACGCTGGCCGACGGTCGCAAGGTCACCTTCCTCGACACGCCCGGCCACGAGGCGTTCACCGAGATGCGCGCCCGCGGCGCCCAGGTCACCGACATCGTCATCCTGATCGTCGCGGCCGACGACGGCGTCATGCCCCAGACCGTCGAGGCCATCAGCCACGCCAAGGCGGCGGGTGTGCAGATGGTTGTGGCCATCACGAAGGTCGACAAGGACAACGCCCGCGCCACCCGTGCCCGCCAGCAGCTCTCCGAGCACGGCGTGTACGTCGAGGGCTACGGCGGCGACGTCTCCGTGTTCGAGGTGTCCGGTATCACCGGCCAGGGTGTGCCTGAGATGCTCGATCACATCGCGCTCATGGCGCAGATCGACTCTGAGAAGTTCCGTGCGAACCCCGATCGCCGCGCCATGGGCACGGTCGTCGAGGCGCAGAACAGCCCGCAGCGCGGCATCCTCGCCACGGTGCTCGTCCAGAACGGCACGCTCAAGAAGGGCGATGCAGTCCTGGCCGGCGAGGCCTGGGGCAAGGTGCGCGGCCTCTTCGACGACAAGGGCGATGCCCTGCGCGAGGCGGGCCCCAGCACGCCGGTCGAGATCATCGGCCTGGATCGCGTGCCCGACGTCGGCACCAAGTTCTACGCGGCGCGCAACGCGATCGAGGCCAAGAAGATCGTCGAACAGCGCCGCGTCCGCTCGCGCGAGATGGAAGTCGCGGCCCAGTCCAAGCCCACCAGCGTGGATGCGCTCTTCGGTAAGATCCAAGAAAGCAAGACGAACGAGCTCAACCTCGTCGTCAAGGCCGACGTCAAGGGCTCGCTCGATCCGCTCAAGACGATCCTTGAGCGCCTCGGCAACGACGAGGTTCGCCCGCGCATCATCCATTCCAACGTGGGTGGTGTGAACGAGTCTGACGTCGTGCTCGCTTCGGCCTCCAACGCGCTTGTCATCGGGTTCCACGTGAACGTCGACGCCATGGCGCGGGCGCGGGCGAAGCAGGACCACGTGGACGTCCGCCTCTACAAGGTCATCTACGAGATCGAGGACGATGTCCGCGATCTGCTCGAGGGCCGCCTCGCTCCCGAGATGTTCGAGAGCGCGCAAGGCGCCGCCGAGGTGCGCGCGATCTTCACGTTCTCGAAGATCGGCAACATCGCCGGTTGCCGCGTCACCGACGGCATCATCCGCCGCGACTCGCTCGTGCGCATCCGCCGTGGCGAAGAGATCGTGCACGAGGGCAAGGTCGGGACGCTGCGTCGCGAGAAGGACCAGGCCCAGGAGGTCCGGGACGGTCTCGAGTGCGGCATCACGATCGATGGCTGGGACGCCTTCCAGGAGGGCGACATCATCGAGGCCTACAAGATCGAGGCCAAGCGCCGCACGCTCTCTGAGGTCACCGGCGGCGCCTAGCCGCGGTGCCCACTCATGGCCAATCCGCGTCGCATCAAGCGCCTGCAGCAGCTGATCCTGGAGACGGTCGCTACGCACCTCCTGCGTGAGTTGGACGATCCGCGCATCGGCATCGTCTCGGTGACGCGCGTGAAGTTGAGCCCGGACCTGAGCACGTGCCAGGTGTTCTGGACATCCCTAGGTACCGAGTCAGAGCTTCGCACGACGGAGCGCGGTCTGCAGGACGCCCTGGCGTCGATCCAGCGCGCGGTGGCCCGGGCGATGCAGACCCGTGTCACCCCGCGGATGGAGATGCGCCACGACGGCACGTTTGCGAACGCGCAGCGCCTGGAGTCGATCTTCACGAAGCTGCGCGAGGAGCGGGGCGAGATTGCAGCCCTCTCCGACGAGCCGACCGCGGCGGAGGAGCCTGATGATGGCTCCGAGTCCGACGGTAGTTGACGCCGGCGCGCCCGCCCGGATACTCCCCCAGCGGTAGCAAAGCGCGGTGCCCATAGCTCAGCTGGTTAGAGCGTCGGATTGTGGTTCCGAAGGTCGCGGGTTCGAACCCCGTTGGGCACCCCACCCCTAGGCCCGCCCGCCGGTCCATCACAGCCCGCCCGTCCCGATCAGCCCCGCTACCCTGGGGGTGACCGGGAGGACGGGTGTCAAACCGCGGGATCAGGCTCGGAGTCGTCTGCGCCCTGGCGTGTCTGCTCGGCGCCTGCCGCAGTCCCCCGCTGCGCGCGGCGAACGACGGCGTGGCTGAGCGGGGCAGGGCCGGGCAGACGCCCGCGCCGGACACCCGCATCTCCGCCGCACGTGCGCTGGCAGCGCCCTTCTTGGGCACCGGGGACCGCGCACCCGCCGATCGCTCGCCCTACGACACGCCGCTACCCGCCGGCGCGATCGACACCGTCGAACGCGCGCGCGCACTGCGACTCGAGGCCTACCGCCCGCGCCCCAACCCCTGTGGTCCCGTCGAGCGCGCGCGCGACATGCCGCCGCCGGATAAGAACGGCAGCCAGGCCACGGGCGGTGTACCCGCGGGCCCCCTACTGAGCGGGCTCCTCAAGTTGCTGCGCGGCGAGCGGCTCCGCTAGCGCGGCCGGGTGCACCAGCGCGCAGTACGCTACGCCTCGAGCCCCATCTGGCGCGCGTGAAACAGCATCAGGTGACTGCAGCCTCCACAGCGCAGCCGAACGGCGCGCGAGCCGCGCTGCAGATCCGGTCCCCCTGAAGAGCCCGCAACGCACACCAGCGCGTAGAGGTCCTTGCTCACCTGCAGGTCGTCGGACCGGCAGACCGGACACTTCGTAACGCCCTTTGCTGCCAACCACGCCCGTACGGCTCGTGCGTCCACCATGGATTGCCCTCCGGGCGACCGCACCAGCGCGGCAGGGCCCATGGTACGCGGCCCTCATCTTTGCTTCACAAGTGCAGTCCGCTGTGGGGCGGGATAACCCGCGAGTGGTAGGTTCCGCGTCGAGAACACACAACGAGACGACGACGCGAGGGTCAGCATGGCGCGCATCCTGATTGCTGAGGATGATCCGCATGCGAGCGAGATGATCGCCCGCATCTGCCAGTTCCGCGGGCACACCGTTGAGCTCGCCCGGGACGCTGTGCAGGCGCTGGAGGCCTACACGCGGTTCGAGCCCCAGCTCGTGATCACCGATCTGGCCATGCCCCTGGGCGGTGGCCAGCGCTTTGTCCGCGAACTACGCGCCCTACCCGCGGGCGAGACCTGCCCTGTCATCGTCATTACGGGCTACGCGGCCCTCCTCGGGGAGGCGGAGCGCAAGACCCTCCAGCCGTGCAAGATCCTGCCCAAGCCGCTTCAACTGGACGACATGCTTGAGGCCCTGGACGACGCTCTACAACCTGTGGGCTAGGTCCCCGGCGGTTCAGGTGCCTCAAGCGCGCGGCGTGCTTCGTCGGGCACAGGGCGCGGGCGACCATCTTTGTCGATGGCGACCATCACAAACTCGGCCGCCGTGGAGCGCCGGCGCGTGCCGTCCTCCAAGCGCTCGCCCCACGTCTCGACGCGAATGCGCATGGACGTACGCCCCACGCCGATCAGCTTCGCCTCCACGGCGATGACTTCGCCCTCCCAGATGGGCTCCTCAAAGTCCACCGACTGGATGTGCGCCGTCACGCACGGCCCGCGCGCCACCCGGGTCGACACGATGCCCGCCGCCTCGTCCATCAGACTCAGCGCCACGCCGCCAAAGAGGCTGCCGTGGCGATTGATGAGCCCGGGCAGTACCAGCCTCGAGATGTGTGCGGTTGTCTTCAGCATAGGTCCCGCCAATCGTCCGAGTGGACTCTAGTCGCCCTACTCGCGCTCCTCGGCCAGCTCGCGCTCAGCCGCGGCCCGGTGCGCACCGCGCGCTCCTTCCATGGCGTTCACGTTCGTGAAGGCCGAGCGGGCGTCGCTGTCGCGGCCCAGCGCGCGCAGCGCCCGACCGAGGGCGAGCCACCCCAGATCACGCTGCGTCGCGTAGGGATGGAAATCCAAGTAATCACTCAGGGTCGCGCGCGCATCCGCTGCTCGGCCCTGCTCCAAGCACGCCAGGCCGAGATAGAGATGGCACTCGTCCACCCAACCCGAGCGGCCGGCATCCTTCGCGAGGCAGTCACGAAAGCCCGCCTCGGCCTCAGCCAGCCGCCCGTCGCGGTACCAGCAGCGGGCGTTCACGTAGCGCGCGGTGGGCGCGAACGCTGAATCCGGGTAGCAGGCAAGGAACGCGTCGCACGCCGTGCGGGCCAGAGCGTGCTTCCTGAGGCGAAACAGCCGGCGCGCCCGCTGGATCTCATCGAGCCCCGCCGCGGCGGCCTCAATGCGCTCGCGCGCGAATGCATCGACCTCGGTGCGGAAGGCGGCGAAGCTCACGCCCGCGACATCTTCCACCGCACGCGTGGGCGCCGTGCCTGCGACCAGTGCGGCGGCCAGCCGCGGTAGCGCGTCGGGGCCGGCGCGGGCCACGAGGCAGTCGATGGCAAGTCCGGCGTACGGGTAGGTAAGCACCGAGCGCGCGCCGCTGGAGAGGCCGGTCAGCAGGGATTCCACCCGCTCGCACGCAAGCAGTGTGCGATGCAGGTGGCGCTCACCCTCGTCGGCCACGTGCACAGCGAGGCCCTCGCGCAGCCACGGCGGCAGGCGCTCGTAGGCGCTGCGGCTCATGCGATCGCGCATCACGGCGTGCACCAACTCGTGGGTCAGCACGGTCTCGACGTCGGCGTCGCCTGAGACGAAGTACTCGGCGTACAGATCGACGTGCTGGTAGTCTTGGCCCTCGACGCGCCGCGTCGTGCAGCGCGCCCGGTCGTGCCCGAAGCGGCGCGGGTCGGCGTCGCGCACGTGCACGTGGATGCGCCCGCTGGCCTTCGGCTTGAGCCCGAGGCGCTCATGGATCTTCGTGAGCGCCCGACCGACCTGCGTCTCGAGGTCGCCGAAGGCGTCCTCGAAGGCAGGGTGATCGCGGTACCGGCCGTCGTAGCTCTCAGTGTGGGTACGCACCACAAGGGTGGGCGAGGCGGAAGCCCCCGACGCGAGCAGCGCGCCCATCAGCAGGGCCGTCAAGGCAGCGAGCGCAAGGCTCAGCACACGCGGCCTGGCCCGCAGCCAGGCGACTTCACGGAACCTCAGCACGATCACCCTCCCTGCGCGAACGCCACGGCGCCCTGCGACCGAACGAGGATATACAGGGATCGCAACCGGCACGACCCCCACCTTTTCGAGGAGGACCTCCCATGGCCCACCAACCCGCCCGCCTTCTTGGCGCCCTGCTCGTCGGCGCCATCGTGGCGCTCGTACTCACTGGCCTGCCCGGCTCACCGCGTGAGGGCATCGCAGCCCCGACCGTGACGGTGGACATCGCTTTCGTCTACGTGACCGGCGAAGGCCCCTCAGCGAAGGCCTGGTACGACGGCGTGCCCTCCCCGGGCGTCGGCGTCCAGGACGCGCTGGATCGCTACGCCAAGCTCGGCTACCAGGTGGCCCGCATGACGGACAACCTGCGTTCGACCGAGGACAATGTCGCGTACACGATTCTGCTGCAACGCGTTCGCTAGCCGGGATGTTTCATGAAGCGCGCGCCGTGCGGCTGGCAGAGCGCGACTCCTGGGCCCAAGGCGTTCGGTCGCGCGCAATCGTGAAGGACACAGTCCGTCCTCGCGGAGGATTGGCGCCTGAGATCGACGCCGTCGCGAGGCGTCGATGCTGAACCCATCTCCGCCAAGCGACGGCCAGGAGATCGGGCGCCAAGACCCGCGCGGACCGCGCGATTCAACCTGTGTTCATGAAGCATCCCGGCTCGCCCGGGCGGGCGAACGCGCCTGCCCCGCGAGTCCGAGAGCTCAGGCGCTCGTCCAGGATCGGCCCATGACGCCGAGGACGCGCGCCGAGACGAGCAGCGCCCACATGCAGGCGCCGCGGACCAAGATCGAGCCGAGCACGTAGAGGGAGAGTGAGTCGGGATCCGCGGAGCCCAACATCGCCTCCGCAGCGAAGAACAGCCACCACGCGGCGCTCCCCACCAGGCACGAGATCGGCCGCGTCGCCATCCAGCGCAGCGCGTTCCAAGGCCACTTGAGGCTGGGATCCAGCAAGGCGGCGCCCAGCGCGACCACGGCGGCATACATCGATCCGACGATCAGCAGCAGCAGGCCCAACCACGCGCTGCCAAACACCCACGTGAGCACGCCCGGCAGCAGCAGAGCCGTGAACAGCCCCAGGGTGCGCACGTAACTCCACAGCTTCTCGCTATCAAGCTCCGAGGCTTCCGTCCAACCATGGGCCTCATCGCGCCCGGCTGCCGACGAGCCGATCACGTGGAACGACGCGCGCAGCAGGTACCCCCCGAGCAGGAGCTTGAGAGCCCACGCCGGGAACTGGAGTTTTTCCACCGTGCCCAGCGCGTCGAGCAGCACCCAGCCGATGACGCCGAACACGAGCAACGACGGCCCGGGCTTACGCAGCGGAAACGTGAACACCTCGCCCGGCCACCGCGGCGGCGGGCCAAGCTCCGTGCGCGCCCCCACCGCGCGGGCTTTGCCCGTGCGCTCGGCCACCGTCAAGGTCTCGACGTCCGACTCGGGAAGGCCCGTCGCCTCCGGCTCGTCGTCCAGCGGGGGCAACGCCATAGGGCGCGGCGCGTCCGGCGCTTCCGGTTCCAGCTCGAAGGGATTGTCGCCGCCCACGCAGGGATTCTACCCGCCGCCCGGCGACTACGCCGTGAGCGCTTCCTCGGGGAACTCCGTGAGGCGCACGGCGACGCGGTCCGAGACGCCGGGCTCCTTCATCGTAACGCCGTAGAGCACGTCCGCAGTCTCCATCGTCGCCTTGGCGTGGGTGATGACCACGAACTGGCAGCGGTCGGTGAACTCGCGGACGAGGTGGATCAGGCGACGGACGTTGGCCTCATCCAGCGCCGCGTCCACCTCGTCGAGGATCGAGAACGGGCTGGGCTTGGCCTTGAACACGGCGAACAGCAGCGCCACCGCCGTGAGCGTGCGCTCGCCACCGGAGAGGAGCGAGATCGTGCGCTGCTCCTTGCCCGGAGGCCGCGCGATGATCTCGATGCCCGACTCGAGCAGGTTCGAGGCGTCCTCGAGCATGACGTCGGCCCGGCCGCCGCCGAATAGCTGTCGGAACGTGTCGCGGAAGTTGTCGCGAATCTCGGCGAACGTCTTGCTGAAGCGCTCCGTCGAGATCTCGTCGAGTTCCTTGATGGCCTTCTCGAGATCCACGGAGGCGTCGAGCAGGTCCTTCTCCTGCGTCTGCAGGAACGTCACGTGCTGCTCGACCTCTTCGAGCTCCTCGATCGCGTTCAGGTTGACGTTGCCCAAGCCTTCGAGCTTGGCGCGCAGATCCAGCAACTCGGCGTCGAGTCCGTCGAGATCCAGCGCCTCCGTCGGCTCGATCTCGCTGGCCACGGCCTCGAGTTCGAGGCCTTGATCCTGGCGGACCTGCTCAATGAGCGCCTCGATGCGGCTGCGGAACTCGCCGTCGCGCACGCGCAGGCCCTCAAGCTGGGCCCGCACGCCCTCGTGGGCTTCGTGCACCTCGCGCCGCCGGCCATCCACCGTGCCCGCGGAAGCCTCAAGAGCCTCCAGCGCTTCGCGCGCACCGAGGAGGACGCCGCCGGCTTCCGTGCGGGCCTCTTCGCTGCGGCGCGCTTCAGCCTCAGCCTCGGTGGCGTCGATCTGCACGCGCTCGATGCGCCCGGCCAGTTCATCGGCCTCGGCCTCGTAGGCGAGCGCGCGATCCTGAAGTCCGCGCACCTCAGCCCGCGCCCGCTCCGCCCGCTGCCGCGCGCCCTGGGCGCGTGAACGCAGCTCAGCGAGCGCGACCTGAGTCTCCATGCGCTGCTCGACGAACGTCTTGCGCTCGGCTTCGATCGCCAGGTACCCGCGCCCGGCTTCCTCCGCGCGCTCCTCCACCGCGACGCGCTCGGCTTCGAGTTCGGCGACGCGTGCGGCCACGGACAAAGCCTGCGCCGCGGCATCGGCGCGGAAGGACTCGAGTTCCCCGCGCTCACTGGCGACGGTCTCGATGCCCTGCACGACGTAGGTGCGTTCCTTCTCGACGCGCTCGATCGCCTCGCGCCGACGGCTGTGATCGGCGCCGTGCTGGGCGATCTCCTCGCGCAAGCGCCGCAGCATTTCGCGGCACGCGGCGAGCGCGGACTCCGCTTCGCTCGCCTCTGTGCGCGCTGCCTCGACCTCGCGGTCCAGTCGCGCGACCTCGCGCACGAGGGAGCGCCGCTCGGCCGTGCGCTGCACGAGGCCGAGCGAGGGCGCATCGCGGCCGCCGAGCATGGCACCCGAAGCGGTGACGCGGTCGCCCGCGGGGGTAACCGCGTTGACGCCGCGCTCGATGTACTCCTGCACGCCGGCGATGAGGTCCGGCACGAGCACTGTCTGCGACACGACGGAGCGCACCAGGCGCTCCACGCGCGGATCGCACTCCATCGGGCCGAGCGGCGTGCCGCCGATCTCCGGCTCCGGGCGCGCCATGTCGAGCGAGAGCAGGCGCGCCCGCTCGCCCTGGCCCTGGGCACGCAGCCACTCGATCCAGCGAATGGCGTCGCGGTGCGTGCGCATGACAACCGCACCGGCCGCGTGACCGAGCAGGCCATCCAGTCGGGCGGCATGCGCAGGATCGGTGCTCACGAGATCCGCGAGGGTGCCGAGCACGCCGTCGCGCGCGCCATCCTTGTCGGGCGTCACCTCACGCACGGCCTCGAGAATCCGGCGGGCGCCATCGTCGACACCCTCCAGCGAGGCCGCGAGGCCTTCGAGCACCTCGAGTCGCGAGGCCTTCGTAGCGCGCTCTTCGCCGCTCGTCGCGCGGCGTCTATGCGCCGTCTCGACGGTGCCGACGAGCTCCGTCTGGCGGGCTTCGGTGGCCTCCAGGGCATCGGCGCGAGTCTTGCCCTCGGCCTCGAGGCTCGCGGCCAGCACGTACAGATCCCGCGCCTCCGCGTCCACGCGGTCGCGGCGCGCGACCAACTCGGCGTGCTGCTCGGCCAGACGAGCCAGCCGTTCCTCGGACTGCCGCAGATCGGCTCGGCACTCGGCCTCTTGGTTGCGCGCGTCGCCAATGCGGCCCAGGGCCGCAAGCGCTTCGCGCTTGGCGCCGTCGTGGGCATCGCGAATGCGCGCCGCTTCGCCTTCGAGGCGCGCGAGCTCGGACTCGACGTCGGCGAGGCGGGCGATGTGCGTGCCGCTGGCGGCGTCGGCCTCGGCGGCCTCGCCTTCCAGGGACTCGAGCTCGCTCTCGATGCGACCCACACCACTGCGCGCGCCCTCGGCCTTGCGGCGCGCGTCTTCGATGCGGGCTTCGAGATCCTGCACGCTGCGCGCGGCGTACTCCACCCGGTCGCGCGCGGCGCGCGCGTCGGAGAGGGCCTGGGTGATGCGCGTCTCAAGCGCGTGCACGCGCTCGCGTGCTTCCTCGCGCTCGCGCTCGGCATCCTTCGCGCGGGTTTCGAGTTCGGACAGCTCCGCGGCGGCGGTGGCCTCGCGATCAAGCGCCTCCTGCATGCGGGCCTGCAGCCCGTCACGCTCCTCGGCGATGCCGCGGTAGCGCACAACAGCGCGCAGTACGCGCTTCTGACCAAGTTCCTCGCGCAGCACCTGGTAGCGGCGCGCGCGCGCGGCCTGGGTCTTGAGCGAGCGCAGGCGCTTCTCTTCAAGATCGAGCACGTCGCGCAGACGCTCGAGGTTCTCGCCCGTGCGCTTGAGGCGCTGGTCGGCTTCCTTGCGGCGCTGCTTGTAGCGGCTGACGCCGGCGGCCTCTTCGAAGATCCCGCGGCGGTCGGCGGGGTTGGCGGCGAGCAGGGCGTCGATCTGCCCCTGCTCCATGATGGAGTTACCCTCCATGCCGATGCCCGTGTCGAGGAACAGCTCGCGGATGTCGCGTAGACGGCACGTCGTGCCGTTGAGGAGATAATCGCTCTGGCCCTGGCGATCCAGGCGGCGGGTGATCGAGACCTCGGCGTGCTCGATGGGCAGGAGGCCGTCCTCGTTGTCCATAATGAGCGTGACTTCGGCCATCGGCAGCGGGCGCCGGCCGCGGCTGCCCGCGAAGATCACGTCCTCCATGCGCTTGCCGCGCAGGCTGCGGGGGCTCATGTCGCCGAGCACCCACTTGATGGCGTCCACGACGTTGCTCTTACCGCAGCCGTTGGGCCCCACAATCGCGGTGATGCCGTCGTCGAAGTCGAAGACGGTGCGGTCTGCGAAGGACTTGAAGCCTTGGATCTGGAGTTGGCGAATCTTCATGCGGTCGTCTCATCCATGAGATCGGAGCGGAAGCGGCCCCGGTGAACCCCCACGGGGTTCTGCCGGGACCGGCGAGGAGCTAGCCGGGGGGCTCGCGGTGGATCATCCGCCGGGGCCAGGGGTCCACGGCGTACTCGAGCACGGCGGTGTCGCGCTCGGCGGCCTCCAGGGCCAGTACGAGGTCATCCACCGGGGGGCGCGCGTCCCCACCGATGCGGTGCCGGACGCGCAACAGGCTCGGCCCCCCGCGCAGGCGGTCCGGATGGATCGGCTCACGCGCCAGCCCGGGCCCGCCCGTGGCCGAGCGGCCGTAGTTGGGCTCGTGCTCCGGCGGCCACCAGCCGCGGGCGTCGGGGTAGCGCTCGGCGTCGGCCTGGGCGAATCGGCGCGGGGCCGCGACGCAGAGCCCCTCGGCCACCGACGCCTGCAGCCGGCTGGCGAGCGCCTGCTCGCGAACGCGACCATGCACATGGCGCACGATGCGATCCCGCATGCCCAGGCGCTCGACCGACTCGCCGTCGGGCAGCAGCAGCGCGGCGGCGCGGTCGGCCCCGACGAGCTCGACCAAGTGCACAGCGGCCTCGAGGTCCACCAGCGGGTGCGTACCGCGGCTCAGGGCGTAGAGCGCGCCCCCAGGCTCGTCTGCACCGCCCTGGAGGAGGTCGCGCTTGGCTTCCGCGGCGCCCAGCGCGAGGCGCACGAGCCGATCCATCTCGCGAATGAACATGTCGTGGCTGCGACCAGCCCGCAGGGCCGCCGCGACGAGATTGATGGCCACCGCGCCCGCGGCGGTGATGTCACCCGCGTC
>JAQBWE010000028.1 GCA_027625315.1 Planctomycetota bacterium | reverse complement strand
CTCATGACGCCGTCCCGGAACTCATCGCGCACCTCGACGACCAGCACCCGCGCGTCCGCATGGCCGCGCGCCAGGCTCTGCAGCAGTTGACGGGGACCGTCGCGGGCTCCACCGCGGACGGCTGGCGCACGTGGCTCGAGCGCGAGGAAGCTTGGCTTAGCACCGCCGATCTAGACGAGCGGTTGGAAAGCGACGACGTCGGGGTTGTCGGCGCGGCGCTCAGGGACGTCGCGGCCCATGCCCACGTGGCTGGCCAGCACCTCAGCGCGGTCGCCGCGCTCCTGGGGCACGAGCAGGCTGCCATCCGGCGGTTGGCCTGCGCGACGCTCACCCGCCTGGGCCGTCTGGAGGCTGCGCCCCGACTCGCGCGCGCGCTGGACGACGAGGATCCGACCGTCGTCGCCGCCGCGGCCGCTGCCCTGGCCGCTTTGGGGGCAGAGCAGCACGAGCCGAGCCGGCGCGCGTGGGAGGCTGCCCTGGCCGCCTAGGTGCGGGGGTGCGTAAAATTACGCACAGCAGCTGACGGAGCCACGCTGGTGTGACGACCGCGCGACGGAGAATTCTCCTGGGGCGTCAGCGTGTGCGCGAAAGCAACTGCGGCGGTCTACGTGGCGGCCGACGGGGACTGAGCGCGGATTGGCTCCGCGGCGCGCGGCTGCCGCGCGAGCGCGCAGCGCGCGCGGGCTGCGACTTCTCTCTCCCCTAGGGGGGGGCATCGCTACGATTCCCCGCCCATGGACTCAACGATCTTCACGCGTGCCTTCGACCGGCGAGTGCGGACACTTTTGGCAGTTTTGGGCATCTCCGTGGTGGTGGGCGGGGCCTTCGGGACCCACACGCTCTGGCAGGCGAACCTCGAGCAGGGGTACATGCCGGCGCAACCCATCGACTTCTCCCACGCAGTCATGGCGGGCAAGCACAACATCGATTGCTTGTACTGCCACACCCAGGCGCTGAAGGGGCCCCACGCGGGGCTCCCGACCGTCTCGGACTGCATGAAGTGCCACAAGGAGATCCAGACCAAGGATGCCGAGGGGAAGCTCAAGCACGGCCTTGCAAGGCTGAACGAACACTGGCGAGAGAAGAAGCCGATCGAGTGGGTGAAGGTCCATGACCTCGCCGACTTCGCTTACTTCGATCACAGCCGGCACCTGCAGCCCCACACGGGGCTGTGGTGTCAGGACTGCCACGGCGACATCGAGAAGATGGACCGCGTCAAGCGCGTCAACTCGCTGAAAATGGGCTGGTGCCTCGAGTGCCATATGCAGGCACCCACCGCCACGACGCCCGCCGGATGGACGACGCGCGCGCCGATCAACTGCAGCACGTGTCACCGCTAGAACGCGAACGGGAAGAGGCCAAAGCGATGAGCTCGAACGACGCATTGACGCCCGCCGGCGCCGACGCGATGCACCGTGGCCTAGCCGCCGTGATGCCCATCGGCGTCTCGGAAGTGCCGATCCACGACGATCACGTCGACGCCCCCAACGCGAGCGAGATGTCGCGCCGTAGCGCGATGAAGCTGCTCTCGCTGACCGCCCTGCTGGGCGCGACTGCCGGCTGCGTGCGCAAGCCCGAGCGACGCATCATCTCCCTGCACGACCGCCCCGAGTACCAGCAGCCGGGCAAGCCGCTCTACTACGCGTCCACATTCACTGAGGGCAACTACCCCTACGGCCTGCTCGTCAAGCAGATCGACGGTCGCCCCGTCAAGCTCGAGGGCCTCGTCGGACACCCGCTCAACCCGAACGGCAAGTCCACGGGTGCGATGCAGGCGTCGCTCTTTGGCCTCTACGATCCTGAGCGCCTGCGCTCGCCGCGTAGCGGCGACGCCGACGTCACCTGGGCCGCCGCCGACAAGGCGGTCGTGGCCGCGCTCAAGGACGCGCGCCGCGTACTCGTCGTGACGCGCGCGAACCTCGGCCCCTCCGAGCGCGCGCTCATCGCGCGCTTCCGCAAGGCGGTCCCGGGCGCCGTGCACATGGCCTACGAGCCGGCGCAAGATCGCGAGCGCCGCTTGGCATGGCAATGGATCTACGGCGCCGCCGGTGAGGTCGTACCGAGCCTAGAGCGTGCGCGCGTCATCCTCAGCGTCGACGCCGACTTCCTCGGCAGCGACGGCGATACGCTCACGGCGACGCGCGGCTTCGCCGCTGCGCGTGAGCCCGGCAGCGCCAGCTTCGCTCGTCTCTATGTCGCCGAGTCGGGCATGACGGTGACCGGCTCGATGGCCGACCACCGCGTGCCGCTGCGCCCGAGCCACGCGCTCGCGTTCGCGCGCGGACTCCAGGCGGCGATCGTCGGCAACGACACGGCGCCGCTCGAACAAGCCGCGGCGACCCACGGTTGGGATGCCGGCGTGCTCGTGGCGCTGGTCAAGGACCTGCGGGCCAACCGCGGAACGGCCGCCGTCCTCGGCGGGCCGAACCTTCCGGCGCTGGCGCACGAGGCGATTGCAGAGGTCAATGCCGCCCTGGCCGCACCGCTGACTTGGAACGCCGAGCCGGCGACCAGCGTGGCTGTCGCGCCGCGCGAACTGCTCAGCGCGGTCGCGTCCGCGCCCGACGCGGTCATCCTGCTCGGCGTCAATCCCGTGCACGATCTGCCGGGAGGCGGCTTTGCTGCCGCGCTCGCGGGGGTCAAGACCGTCGTCGCGCACGGCCTCACGGCCGACGAGACGCTGGCCGCGGCGCACATCGCGCTGCCCAGCGCGCACGCACTCGAGAGCTGGTCCGATGCGTCGCCGGCTCCGGGCGTCAAGAGCGTCGCCCAGCCGATGATTGCGCCGCTGTTCGGCGGCCGCCAACAGGCCGACTCGCTCCTCGCGTGGACGATCGCCCTCTCGCCTGACGATGTCGCGCTCAAGGACGCCAAGGACTTCCACGGCTGGATGCAGGCGCAGTGGGGCCTGAAGCAGGCGGGCTGGGAAGCCGCGCTGCGCGCAGGCTTTGTCGGTACGGCTGCCTTCGCGCCGCTGCCGACCCCGCGCAAGGTCACCGTGCGCGACGAGCCCGCCCCGCCGACCGCCGGGCGCATGGACATCGTGCTCGCCGTCCACCCCCACACGGGTGACGGCCGCTGGCAGGGCAATGCGTGGCTGCTGGAGACTCCCGAGCCTTGCAACAAGGTCGTCTGGGACAACGTCGCCGCCATGGCGCCCGCCACGGCGCGCGCGCTCGGCGTCGAAGAGGGTGATCCCGTCGAGATCGTGGTGGGGGAGGCGCGCGTGCGCCTGCCCGCGCTGCCGCAGCCCGGCGTGCAGGCCGACACCGTCGTTCTGCATGTTGGCTACGGACGTACGCAGGGCGCAGGCCATGGCAATGGCGTCGGCGTGAACGTCGCGTCGCTCGGCGCCGGCGTCGTCGCGGGCACTGTGGCCAAGGCCGGCGGTGATCGCGCGCTGGTCGCCAAGACCCAGCACGTGTTCGACCAGAACTGGTCGAACACCGGCACGCCGATGGAGCGCCACATCGCCATCGACGGCACGCCCAAGGAGTACGCCCACTATCAGCAGGGCGAGAAGGCTGCAAAATACAGCTTTCCCGACACCAAGAAGCACAAGATCAAGCTCACACAGCTTGATCCCGAGGTGGACTACTCCCAAGGCGCCAAGTGGGGCCTGGCGATTGACCTCAACAAGTGCACCGGCTGCAACGCGTGCCTGCTCGCCTGCCAGGTCGAGAACAACATCGTGATCGTCGGCAAGGAAGAGGTCGCCAAGGGCCGCGACATGAGCTGGATCCGCATCGACCGCTACGAGGCGGGTCCGGAAGAGAACCCCGGCATCCTCTTCCAGCCGATGCTTTGCCAGCACTGCGACAACGCGCCCTGCGAGACGGTGTGCCCGGTCAATGCCACGGCGCACAGCCCCGAGGGATTGAACGAGCAGGTCTACAACCGCTGCGTCGGCACGCGGTACTGCTCGAACAACTGCCCCTACAAGGTGCGGCGCTTCAACTTCTTCAACTACACCGGCGAGCAGACGACCGATCCGGTGCAGGAACTGCGCGCGAACCCCCACGTCACGGTGCGTACGCGCGGAGTGATGGAGAAGTGCACGTTCTGCATCCAGCGCATCAACGCGGCGAAGTTCGTGGCTTCGAATGCACGCACTCCGCTGAAGGACGGCGCCATTGTGACGGCCTGCCAGCAGGCCTGCCCCGCCGACGCGATCGTGTTCGGTGACGCCAACATCAAGGGTGGCCAGGTCGAGACTGCGCGCAAGCGTGACCTTGCCTACCACGTGCTCGAGGAGCTGAACGTGCGTCCGAATGTCACGTACGCGGCCCGCATCCGCAACGCCCATCCGGATCTCGACGCCTTCGTGCCGGCGGCTGCGGACAAGGGAGGCCACTAGTGAACCCCCCGCCCGAACTCGACACCCCCGACGCGCCGCCCGCGGGCGCCATCCGGGGCCCGCAGGCCGCGCTGCAGCAGCTCGACGACGACGTCAACGCGCCGCTGGAGGCGTTCCCGACTCAGCGCTGGTTGAAGGCGTTCGGTCTCGCCAAGATCGGCGCCACGATCTTCCTCGTCTGCTTCGTCTGGACGATCGCGCGCGGCATTGGCACCTGGGGCAACAACTCGCCCGTGGGCTGGGGCTTCGGCATCACGAACTTCGTGTTCTGGATCGGCATCGGCCACGCGGGCACGCTCATCAGCGCAATCCTGTACCTGCTGCGGCAGAAGTGGCGTACCTCCATCGCCCGCTTCGCGGAGGCCATGACGATCTTCGCGGTGATCGTGGCCCTGCAGTTCCCGATGGTTCACACGGGTCGTCCCTGGCTGGCCGCCTACTGGCTGCTGCCGCTGCCCAACGCCAACGGCATCTGGGTGAACTTCCGCTCGCCCTTGCTGTGGGACGTCGTAGCCGTCTCCACGTACGCGCTCGTGTCGCTCATGTTCTGGTACACGGGCCTGCTGCCTGACCTCGCCGTCGCGCGGGATCGTGCCAAGCACCGCGTCCGCAAGCTGGTCTACGGCATCCTGAGCCTCGGCTGGAAGGGCAGCAACCGCGCCTGGCAGCACTATGAGAAGGCCTATCTGCTGTTCGCTGGCCTCTCGACCCCGCTGGTGCTCTCCGTGCACTCGGTCGTGTCGTTCGACTTCGCCGTCTCGGTGGTCCCAGGCTGGCACACGACGATCTTCCCGCCCTACTTCGTAGCGGGCGCCATCTTCAGCGGCTTCGCCATGGTGGCCACCTGCATCATCGTGATGCGCAAGTACTTCAAGCTCGAGCACATCATCACGATCGATCACCTCGATGTGATGAACCGCATCGTGCTCGTGACCTCGCTCATGGTGGGCTACGCCTACATGATGGAGCTCTTCATCGCTTGGTACAGCGGTGTGGTGGCAGAGCGCTTCGCGTTCATGAACCGCGCGATGGGCTCGTACGGCTGGGCCTACGCGATCATGGTCACGTGCAACGTGCTCCTGCCGCAGCTGCTCTGGTTCCGCAAGATCCGCCGTTCGATCCTGCTGATGTACCCCATCGTGATCGCGGTGAACATCGGTATGTGGTTCGAGCGCTTCGTCATCATCATGACGCTGAGCCGCGACCACCTGCCGTCCAGCTGGCACGACTTCCACCCGACCTGGGTCGACTACGGCCTGCTCGTAGGCAGCTTCGGGCTGTTCTTTACGCTTCTGCTGCTCTTCTGTCGCTTCCTGCCGACGGTCGCCGTCGCGGAGTCGAAGGCCGGCATGGCGGGGGCTCAGCCCACGGGAGGCCACCATGGCTAAGCGCGAAGTGGTGGGCATGATCGGGCTCTACGACGATCCCGACGTCCTAATCTCGGCCGCCGAGACGGTGCGCGACGCGGGCTACAAGAAGTGGGACTGCCACACGCCCTATCCCGTCCATGGCCTCGACGACGCGATGGGCCTCAAGCCCTCGCCGGTTCCCTACGTCACCATCACGGCTGGCTTGATCGGCGGCGCGCTCGGGATGCTGATGATGTGGTGGATGAGCGCGGTCGACTATCCCGTGCGCATCGGCGGCAAGCCGTACTTCAGCTGGCAGGCGTTCGTGCCCATCACGTTCGAGCTGTTCGTGCTCTTCGCCGCGCTCGCGACGATGGGCAGCATGATCTTCCTCACGAAGCTCGGGTCGTGGGCGTCGCCGCTACACGACAACAACGTGATGATCCACGTCGTCACCAACCGCTACGGGGTGGTGCTTGACGCCGCCGACGAGCAGTTCAGCGAGGAGCAGGCCCGCGCGCTCCTCACGGGGACGGGTTGCCAGGATGTGCGCCCTCTCTACGCACCCGAGGGGGAGGGCTAGACCATGCTCAAGCAGATCCTCGGTGAGTGGAAGCCCAAGTGGCACGAAGGGCGCTGGCGCGCGACGCTGGTCGTGCTGCCCATCATTATCCTCGCCCTGCCGCTGGGCGTGCTCGCCCTGCCGTACCTCGACATCCTCAATGACATGGCCGTTCAAGCGAAGGCCAAGCCCCAAGGGCAGTACGGCTGGTTCAGCGACGAGCAGATCACCAGCGAGCGCCCGCCGGTTGAGGGCACGATCCCTCAGGGCTACTTCCCGTACTACGTGACGGAGAAGGATGAGGAGAAGGCCGCAGCCGCGGCCGGACTGAACCTGGAGAACCCGCTGCCGCGCACCAAGGAGAACATCCTGCGCGGTCAGGCGATCTTCAACCGCATCTGCATCACCTGTCATGGTGAGCGCGGTGACGGCTCGGGCCGCATCCAAGGGCCGGACCTATTCCCCGCGCCGCCGTCGCTGCACTCCACGCAGGCCGTCAAGTACCCCGACGGTCGCATCTGGCACATCATGACGCGCGGCTTCAGCAAGATGCCCGCCTACGCGAATGTGCTCGAACCCGACGAGCGCTGGGCCGTCGTGCACTACGTGCGCGCGCTGCAGCTCGCCAAGCAGAAGGCCGAGGCCAAGTGATGAGCGACGCCACGTCCCCCGTTCCCGCCGCGGCGCCTGTTGCTCGCAAGGTGACCTCGATCGGTCTCGGCTTGCTCGCCGTGGGCGGCGCCTTGTCGGCGTGGGCCTTCTTCGATGAGGACCTCCGCACACGGTTTGGCTTCGGCTACATGGTCGGCTTCACGTTCGCCTGGGCCATCGTGCTGGGCAGCCTGTTCTTCGTCGCCCTGCAGCACGCCACCGCTTCGGTCTGGTCGGTCGTTCTGCGGCGCGTGGCCGAGATGCTCGCCTCGCCGATGCTGATCCTGGCGGTGCTCTACATCCCGCTGCTGCTCGTGGCGCTCTTGCACCCCGACTCGACGATCTTCCCGTGGCGCAATCCCACGTCGGAGATGGCGGAGCACGCGGTCCACGTGAAGGGCAGCTATCTCAACGAGACGGGCTTCCTGGTCCGGACCGCGCTCTTCTTCTCGATCTGGATCTTCTTCACGTGGTTCTTCGTGCGCGGCTCCCTCAACCAGGACGGTGGTCGGCGTGCCGACATCACCGAGCGCCTGCGCAAGTTCTCCGGACCGTTCATCATCCTGTTCGCCTTCACGGCGACCTTCGCCTCGTTCGACTGGCTGATGAGCCTCGAGCCGAACTGGTTCAGCACGATCTACGGCGTGTACGTCTTCGGCGGCATCACGCTGTCGGCCCTCGCGGCCATCACCCTGGCCCTGTCGGCCTTGAAGCGCAGCGGGCTCATCGCGCCGGAGCTGATTCGCAAGGATCACCTCTACAGCCTCGGCGGCCTGCTCTTCGCGTTCACCTGCTTCTGGGGCTACATCGCGTTCAGCCAGTACATGCTCATCTGGTACGCGAACATGCCCGAGGAGACGATCTACTACACCAAGCGCCTCAGCAACGGCTGGGCGGGGGTGACGGTCGCGCTCGCCTTCGTGCGGTTCGTGATCCCCTTCCTCTTCCTCCTCTCCCGGCAGGTCAAGACCGACGAGCGGAAGCTGGGGATGATCTCGATCTTCATCCTCTTCGGCCAGCTCTTCGATCTGTATTGGCTCGTCATGCCGAACAGCTTCGGCGAGGCCGGCCCTGGGTTCGGCATCCCCGAGCTCGGCCCCGTCCTGTTCTTCTGCGGCGTGTTGCTCGTGGCCTATGGCCGCTTCGTCCGCCGCCACCCCGTCGTCGCGATGGGGGATCCGCACTTCGAAGCCTCCCGCGGCTTCCGTCTCCACTAGGTCCGTACCCAGAGGTTCATGCCCGTGACCCGTCCCACTCTCCTCACCCGCCTGCCCCTGGCGCTCGGTCTCTTGGCCGCGCTGGGTCTCGCTGCGTGCGGCGGGCAGGCGACGGCGACGAGCGCGAACAATCTGTCGCCCGACGGCAAGATTGGCGTGGTCGAGAAGCTCGGCGACATCCTGCCTGACGGCCTGATGTTCAAGGACGAGGAAGGCCGGGACGTCGAACTCAAGTCGCTGCTGCGCGGGCCGACGGTTCTGACCCTCGTCTACCTGCGCTGCCCGAGCATCTGTGGCGAGCTCATCAACGAGCTTGGCAAGACGGTGGATGAGCTCCAGAAGCTGCGGCCCGGGCGCGACTACGACCTCGTGACCGTGAGCTTCGACCCGCGTGAGACGCCGGAGCTGGCTAAGACCGGCAAGCAGGCCTTCCTCAAGCGCCTCAAGAGTGAAGTGGCGCCGGAGAGCTGGCGCTTTCTCGTCGGCGACCAGGCCAACATCACCAAGCTCACCCAGTCGGTCGGCTTTCTCTACGAGAAGGACGACAACGAAGATTTCAAGCACGCCGGCACGGTGATCTTCCTCTCGCAAGAGGGCAAGATCGTCCGCTATCTCGGCGGCCTCGAGATGCTGCCCTTCGAGATGGAACTCGCGCTCAACGACGCCCGCGAGGGGCGACCGCGCACCCTATTCCAGAAGATCCAGCGTCTTTGCTACACCTACGACCCCGACGGTCGAACGTACGTCCTCGCGGTGAACAAGATCATCCTGTTCATCACGCTGTTCGGCGTCGGCGTCTTCCTCTTCGGCGTCCTGCTGAAGAGACGGAAGGGAACCGTCTGATGTCCACCCAAGCGCTGCCCGCCATGGAGCAAGTCGACTACATCCGGGCCCAGAAGGGCCTGCGATCGTGGCTCACGACCGTTGATCACAAGCGCATTGCGATCATGTACTTGATCGCGATCGTGAGTTTCTTTGTCGTCGGCATGATCCTCGGTCTGCTGATGCGCGCTGAGCTGCTCAGCCACGGCGAGCAGTTCCTCTCAGGCGCCGCCTACAACCGCATCCTCACGCTGCACGGCGTGATCATGATCTTCCTGTTCATCATTCCGAGCATCATGGCGGTGTTTGGCAACTTCGTGCTGCCCATCCAGATCGGCGCCAACGACGTCTCGTTCCCCAGGCTC
This sequence comes from Planctomycetota bacterium, assembly GCA_027625315.1. GTDB lineage: Bacteria > Planctomycetota > PLA2 > PLA2 > JAEUHO01 > JAHEIK01. The sequence continues at coordinate 11,417 of JAQBWE010000028.1, read as the reverse complement.
AACCTCGCATCTTGGTACTTCTACATGGCGGGCGCCGCGCTGGCGCTGTGGTCGGTCGGGGTCGGCGGCGTAGACACGGGTTGGACGTTCTACGTCCCGTACTCGGGCAACACCGACGCCAATGTCGTCCTGCCCATGTTGGCGGCCTTCCTGCTGGGTTGGTCCTCGATCCTGACCGGCATCAACATGGTCACCACCGTGCACCGGCTGCGCGCGCCCACCATGGGCTGGCGCCAGATGCCGCTGTTCGTCTGGGGCATCTACGCCACAGCCTGGATCGCGGTCTTGGCGACGCCGGTCATCGGCATCACGCTCGTCCTCGTGCTCTTCGAGAAGTTCTTCCACGTCGGCATCTTCAACGCCTCGATGGGCGGCGATCCGATCCTGTTCCAGCACCTGTTCTGGATCTACTCGCATCCGGCCGTCTACATCATGGTTCTGCCGGCCATGGCCGTGGTCTCCGAGATCGTTCCGGTATTCAGCCAGAAGCGCATCTTCGGCTACCGGTTCATCGCCATGTCGTCCATCGCGATTGCCGCCATCGGCTCGCTCGTCTGGGCGCACCACATGTTCACGTCGGGCATGGCGGATGAGGGACGCATCATCTTCTCGTTCCTGACGTTCTTCGTGTCCGTGCCGAGCGCCATCAAGGTCTTCAACTGGCTGGCGACCATGTACAAGGGCTCAATCCGCATCGAGCTGCCGATGCTGTTCGCCTTCGCGTTCATCTTCCTCTTTTCGATCGGTGGGTTCACGGGCTTGCTGCAAGCCGCCCTCTCCATCGACATTCACATTCACGACACCGCGTTCATCGTCGCGCACTTCCACTACACGATGTTCGGCGGCACGGGCGTGATGTTCTTCGGCGCGATGTACTACTGGTGGCCGAAGATGTTCGGCCGGATGTACAACAAGGCCGCAGGCATGGTCGGCTTCCTGTTGTTCTTCGTTGGCTTCAACACGCTCTACTTCCCGCTGTTCGTGGCGGGCCTCAAGGGCATGCCGCGGCGCTACGCAGACTACCTCCCGGAGTACGAGGGCTATCACGCGCTCTCTACCTACGGGTCGTGGATCATGGTCACGGGCCTCCTCATCCTGATCTTCAACCTCATCGGCTCGCTGCGGTGCCTCCGATTCTGGGGCACCGATGCCGAGGAGAACCCCTGGGACGCCGCCTCGCTGGACTGGAAGGTCCCCTCGCCGCCCCCGACCCATCAGTTCGCGAGCGAGCCGATCATCGTCGGCGGCCCTTATGACTACCCCATTCCTCATCTCGGGGATGACGACAAGCAGGCCGGCAAGGCCGAGGTGAAGGCATGAGCGACAGCGCCTCGATCACCACCGGCGCGGAGAAGCCCGCCGCGCACGACGACCACCATGGCCACTACGGCGTACCGGGGTACGACCCGGCTGCGTGGAAGATGGGCATGTGGCTGTTCCTGTTCACGGAACTGCTCTTGTTCGGAGCGATGTTCATCGTCTTCGCGGTGTACCTGCATAAGTACATCTGGCAGTTCGCGGCGGGTTCGGTCCAGCTCGACATCCCGATCGGCACGTTCAACACCCTGGTCCTGCTCACGAGCTCGATGACGATGGCCCTCGCGATTGCCGTGCTTCAGCGCGGCAAGAAGGAGCTGGCCATCAAGCTGCTGGACTTCACCCTCGGCTGCGCGGCGCTGTTCTGCGTCGTGAAGTCGTTCGAGTGGGGCGGGAAGTTCGAGCACGGCATCTATCCCGGCTCGCTGCACCTAGCCGCCATGACGCTGGGGGAGCAGATCTTCTTCGGCCTCTACTTCACGATGACCGGGCTGCACGCGCTGCACGTCATCGTCGGAGCGGGCCTCATCCTCTGGTGCCGGGCGCGCATCAAGTCCGGCGCGGTGCATGCCGAGCGCATCACCTTCATGGACAACATCGGGCTCTACTGGCACTTGGTGGATCTGGTCTGGATCTTCCTCTTCCCGCTGTTCTACCTGGTGGGTTAGGAGCGCACATGTCGCAAGCCAACGATCACCACGACGAGCCGCACCTCATCCCCTACAAGACCTACATCTTGGTCTGGCTGGGGCTCTGCTCGCTCACGCTCCTGACGGTTGCCGTGTCCTACGCCAACATGCGCCATATGACCATTCCCGTGGCGCTCATGGTGGCGAGCCTGAAGTGCACGATCGTCGTGCTCTGGTTCATGCATATCAAGTTCGAGAACCGCGTCCTGTGGTGGTTCCTCATCGCGGCAGTCGGCACGTACGTGATCTTCGTGATCCTGACGTTTGCCGACTACAGCTACAGGTAAACGAGGCCTAGATGCTCCACCTTGCCTCCCAGAAGATCGTCGAAGCCGTTGACGGCGCCTTCGTGACCCTTACGGTCGCGTGCCTGATCCTCATGATCATCATCATGGGCGCCCTCGTGTGGTTCGCGTTCAAGTACCACCGCAGCCGGCACCCGAAGCCGGCCCGCATCCACGGCAGCCTGAAGCTCGAGATCACCTGGACGATCATCCCCACGCTGATCGCGCTGTGGATGTTCATGGTCGGCTATGACGGCTTCCAACTCATCCGCACCGTGCCGGACGGCGCCTACGTCGTCGAGGTTGAAGGCAAGCAGTGGTCTTGGACCTTCACGCACCCTGAGACCGGCGTGACCGACTCCACCCTCTACGTGCCGGCGGGTCGGCCGATCAAGTGCGAGCTGTCCTCCAGCGACGTGCTGCACAGCCTCTACATTCCCGCGTATCGCGTGAAGGAAGACTGCGTCCCGGGGCTCGACACCTACCTGTGGTTCGAGGCGGAAGTGGGCGAATACAACGTGTTTTGCGCCGAGTTCTGCGGCAACGACCACGCGAAGATGATCACGAAGTTGATCGCGCTCCCCCAGGCGGACTTCGACGCGTATCTCGAGCGGCGCATGAAGCTGCGCTTCGCCCCCGTGACCGACGTCACGAAGGTGATGGACGAGAACTCCGACGACATGGTGGGCATGGTCGGCGACCAGGCCGCCGTTGTTGCGCTCTACAGCACGTACTGCAAGTCGTGCCACGGGGCGAACGGTGAGGGCGGGCTCGTCGAGGGTGCCCGCAGCTTTCGAGACGACCCCGTGGCGAAGTGGAAGCGGGGCGTGACCATCCCGGACATCTTCCGCACCCTCACCCTCGGTATCGAGGGCACGCGGATGGCGGCCTTTGACAATCTATCCGCGTGGGAGCGGTTCGCCCTGGCCCACTACGTAGCCGGGTTCTACCGCGAGGGGCCTCAGCGCTCCGTGGCCGATCAGGCCGCCTACGAGAAGCTCGTCAAGGAATACAAGCTCGACGAGCAGAAGAGCGTGATCGTCCACTTCCCGATCGACGCTGCCATCGACGATCTCGCCAAAGGTCCGTAGGCATGGCCGCGGCGCCGCCGACGGCCATGGGCGAATCCTCCGTCGGGGAAGGCTCAGCCGTGGTGCGCGTCGTTCGGTTGCTGCTTGAGCTTGGCAAGGCGCGCATCACCTTTGCGGTCACGTTCTCTGTGATGACCGGCTGGGTCTTGTTCACAGGCTCGTTCGCCCCGGCGCTCCTCGTGCCGGTGTTGGGTGTGTTCCTCCTCGCCTGCGGGTCGGCCACCATCAATCAGGTGCAGGAGTGGCGCGTGGACGCGCGCATGGAGCGCACCCGCGGCCGGCCGATTCCGTCGGGCCGCATCACCGCGACCGGTGCCCTCATCATCGCCGTCGCGTTTTTGGCCGCAGGGCTGAACCTGCTCGGGTTCGTGCAGCACAACGCGATGGCCGTGGTCGGGCTGGGCGCCTTCGCGGTGCTCTACTACAACGGGATCTACTACGCGCTGAAGCGGCTCACGGCCTTCGCGGTCGTCCCCGGGGCGCTGATCGGGGCCGTGCCGCCCATTCTCGGTTGGTGCGCCGCCGGGGGGCACATCCTGGACGCGACCATTCTCGAGGTCGGTGCGTTCTTCTTCATCTGGCAGATCCCGCACTTCTGGCTGCTGGTGAACATCTTCGGCCGGCAATACGAGAGCGCGGGCCTACCGTCCGCGACGGCCGTGATCTCGCCAGGTCAATTCCAGCGCATCACGGTGGCATGGTCGTTCATGACGTCGTTCTGCGGCTTGGCGCTCGTGTTGACCCAGGGCGTCGGACTGCCCTGGAACTTCCTCGGGCTCGGGGCGTCGATCGCCGTGGGCTTCGCCGCCTTGGCCTTCCTGCGTGGCGCCGCGACGGCTCGCGATGCGCGACGTTTCTTCATGCAGCTCAACGCCTATGCACTGGCGATGATGCTGCTGCTCATGGCCGACGCGCTCGCGGGCTAAGCGCTGAGCGTCGCGACCGCGGCATCCGCCGAGTCGAAGATGCGAAACACGCCGTCGAGGCGCGCGATCTTGAGGATGCCCATCACACTCGGCGGTACGGCCGCAAGCACGGCATCGCCGCCCTTGCCCTGCGAAGCGCTGCGCACGCTGAGCAGGAGGCTAATGGTCGAGCTGGGGATGAAGTCGATCGTGTCCAGCGAGAGCACGATCCGCGGGGGGGTGGCATCTGCGATCAGGGCGTGCAGTTGACTCTGCACCCGGTTGATCACGATGGGGTCGAAGAGGGCCTGCGAGGCCAGCCGCACGACGTGGCAGCCGTCTCGCGCTTCGACGAAGAGGAGATCCTTCTCCGGTGAACTCATGGTGCGCAGCCTACCCGGAGCGCCGCTGGGACGCAGCAACGATGATGGCCGGGAGCGGTCCCCGGCTACGACCCAACCACCTATCGGAACAGCAACCACGCGCCGGCGCCCAAGAGCGCGACGTCGACCAGTACGTGACTCACGTAGCCGGGCCAGACCGACCCGCGCCGCTCGTAGAGCCAGGTCCAGATCACCCCGCCGCAGAACACGCCGAGCGAGCCCAAGACCACGAGCGGGGGCTCGAAGTACGCGGCCAGCACGATGACATGGTGGGCGGTGAAGATCAGCGCGCCGAGAAAAACGCCGAGCGTCCGACCGACGAGGGCCTTGCAGCGCTCGTAGAGGAACCAGCGGAAGGCGTACTCTTCCAGCAGGGCGTTGGCTCCGCACAGGATGACCGCGAACCGGGCGTAGCGCAGCGGCGTGTCGAACCCACTGCGCGCTGCGGCCGCCCGCAGGACCTCGGGATCTGCGCGGGGCAGGGCGTATCCGACGAACACGGCCACGATGAGGCCGGCGAGGGCGAGACCGAGGAGCAGCCCCGAGCGGAGTGACCCGCGCGGCGGCCGGGCAACCGGGAAGGGCACCCGCATGACGAGCTTCCACCAGATCAGCGGCGTCAGGTAGAGCGTGGCCTTGCCCGTCATGTAGAGCGCATTGCCGATCGGCCCCGGCCAGAGATGGAGTCCGGCGAGAAGGCCCAGCGATGGCGCCGGCGCGGCAATCAACACGGCCCAGAGCTGCGCCGCGGAGGAGGGCGCGCCGGTGGGGGTAGGAGCGGGCGGGCCCATGGACCCTCTATGCCATGCCCTCACGGGTTCCGCAGCCATGGGGGCCCGAAACGCGGGGCAATCGACTCCGCTTCTGGAGACGTGACATGGGTTCGGGCGGTGGCGCCCGGCGGAGCACGCCGATATGTGGTGTCGGGTGTTCCAGTGGCTCTTGGGGCTCCGCCGGCGCCGCCGTCCTCTTCGCTCGCTCGCGCCCTCGCGGCTGCAACGACTACGGATGGACCCTCCCAGGTCGCTCGCGCGGCCCCGTGGCAGAATGCCGCCGGAGGAAGCATGCGTCCGATCGGAGTCCTCGCCCTGTTCGCCGCCATGGCCCTGGTCTCCGCCTGCCAGCGGAGCGTGCAGACCTTCGCGGGTCCCGCGCCGGCGACGGGTGTTGCCACCATCGTGCCCGAGAATGCCTACAACCGTGCCCGCAGCGCGCCCCTCGGTGGCGCTTGCGGCACCAACGAGGTCCGCGTGCGCGTGGCGGGGCAGTGCCTCGGCGGAATGAACAATTCGTTCGCGGTGTTGCCGGGACGCCAAGACCTGGCCGTGGTGTACGTCGACCACGCGCCGCGCCTGAACGGCCGCGTGTTGGCGACCCGTAGCGTGGTGCTTTCCCTCCAAGCGGAGGCCGGACACGTCTACGCCATCCGCGGCCGCACGACCTGGTCGGCCACGGGCGAGCCCACCGTCAGTGTGTGGGCCGTCGATGGCGCCACCCGCCACACGGTGGCGACCGTGGTCGTGCCGGCCGCGAACACCCTCATCCTTGAAGATGAGGATGACAGCCTCGACGATCTCTAGCCGTGCGTGGCGCCCTCGCGGGCGCGGACGAATTTGTCGCTTCGTGCTCCCGCGCCCTCGTGCAAGACTCGCCCCGTCGCAGCGGGCGACCGCCCAGATGCTGCGGCCCGCTGCATCGACGGGGCAGCGGCACCTAGGCCAGGAGAGCGCAACGGCTCTCCGCGTGAGGGGGGGTGATCGATGGGTAATTGTGGCTTTCGGAGGCTGATTCCGTAGAGCGACTGACCAATCGGCCGACTCATTTTCCAAACGGACTACGGCCCTCAGAGACACACGGGCGAGGCACGGACGCGAGCCTCGCCCGTACTTTTTTTGGATGTCAGTTGCCTGTCGTTCCTCACGCAGCGTTGCTTGGTCACGCGGTGCGGGGCGAGGCTCGCGGTATCTGCTGGCGGCGCAGCGCCGCAGGAGCCTCGCCCGTACTTTTTTTGGATGTCGATACGGTGCCAGGTTTTTTTCGACGGGATTCGTAGCCGCTGCGCTGTCTCGCGCGAGTTCTTCACTCCATGGAGGACTCATGCGGGATGCCGCCACGCACGGGGCCCCCTCAAGGGCCGTCGCAAGGGACCTGGTACCGTGTATCCGCCGCACGGCGCGCGGTTCATGAAGCATCCGCGCTAGAATCGGCACATGGGCACGCCGCCTTTCTTCCGCAGCCTTCGGGGACTCGCGGGCGCCTGCGCCTACGCGCTCCTCGTCGCACTCTTCTTTGGGGGCAGCGCCGCCGCTGAGGACCCCGCGCCCGCCGACGGTGGCGATCCCGAGATCACCCGCCGCGAGCTCAAGGCCCACGTCAAGGTCCTCGCCGCTGACGATTGGGAAGGCCGCGAAGCCGGCGAGCCCGGCAGCGAGAAAGCAGCCGACTACGTCGCCGCCGAGTTCGCGCGCCTCGGACTCAAACCCCTCGGCGTCGACGGCACCTTCTTTCAGCCCTTCACCAGCCCCAAAGGCACGAAGGTCCTGCCCACGTGCGCCCTCGAAGCCTTCGACGCGAGCGGCAACAGCACCGAGTTCAAGCTCGCGGAGGACTTCACCCCCGTCGACACCTCCGCCGCGGGCACCGTAGACGCAGCCGTGGTGTTCGCCGGCTACGGCATCTGCGCACCCACCATGGGCTACGACGACTACGAGGGCCTCGACGTACAGGGCAAGGTCGTCCTCGTGCTGCGCCACGCGCCGCGCTGGGAAGACAAGCGCAAGAGTCCGTTTGCCACGCAGCAAGCGATGTTGGCCCACGGCACGTTCAAAGCCAAGGCCGATGCCGCTGCGGCGAAGGGCGCTGCCGCGTTGATCGTCGTGAACGACCCGGCCTCCACGTCGAAGTCCGACGACGAGCTGCAGCTCCCCGGGGGCAGCACCACGGGCAAGATCCCCGTGCTCCACATGACGTGGCAGGCCGCCAAGCGGCTCGGCTCGCGCATCGATCTGCCCTTCGTGCGGCGCCAACGCGCCATCGACGCCCGCATCGCGCCCAACAGCGAGGTCGTCGCCGACGCACGGATTCGACTCGTCGCCGATCTCGCGCCGGACATCCGGCACATGAAGAACATCTGCGCGCTCCTCGAGCCAGGACTCGCCGGAGTGACGACCGGTGATGCAGGCACGCCGACGGCCGTGGAGACCGTCATCATCGGCGCGCACTACGATCACGTCGGCCGCGGACGCTTCGGCTCCCTGGCCAACGCCGATGGCAAGATCCACAACGGCGCGGACGACAACGCCTCGGGCACGACCGCCTTGATGGAGATCGCGGGCTGGCTCGTCTCGCAGCGCGCGCTCCTCAAGCGCCGCGTCTTGTTCATCGCCTTCTCAGGCGAGGAGCTCGGGCTGCTGGGCAGCAAGCACTACGTGAGCCAGCCTGTGCTGCCCTTGAGCGAGTGCACCGCGATGCTCAATCTCGACATGGTCGGACGACTCGAGAAGAACCGCTTGTTCGTCGGTGGCACCGGGACGTCGCCCATCTGGCCCGAAATGCTCGAGCGCCAGAACAAGAAGGGCCGCTTCGAGCTCACGTCATGGCCGGGCGGCAAAGCCCCCAGCGACCATGCCTCCTTCTACGACGCGAGCATGCCGGTCCTGTTCTTCTTCACCGGCCTACACGGGGACTACCACCGGCCGTCGGATGACTGGAACACGCTGGAGTACGCCGGGCACGAGCGCGTCGCGCGCTTCGCGGCCGAGGTCGCGTTCGAGTTGGCCACGGAGGGCGAGCGGCCGCAGTTCACCAAGTGCGACGCTGGCGGCTTCGCCGTCGGTCCGTTCACAGGGCTCTCCGTGGAGCAGCGCGAGGGCGGCGTCTTCGTTGCGCATGTCGACAAGCGCAGCCCCGCCAGTCAGGCGGGCTTCAAGGAAGAAGACAAGATCCTGGAGTGGGAGGGCGCCGCGGTGGGGGACACCGGCGCCTGGAACGATCGCGTGAGCCAGGCCAAACCCGGCGACAAGGTCATCGTCACCGTCGAGCGCGGCGGCCGCGAGCGCAAGCTGACGCTGAAGCTCGGCTCTACTTAGGTTCAGGCGGGCTCGGGCACGACGGATACGAGCCGTCCGCGCGCATGAACTCGCTGACGGCTCGCATGCGGGTGCGGTACTCCCACGGCGGCTCGAAGGCCGGCGGACCGGCGCGCTCCGCGGCGTCCATGCAGGCTTTCGTTTCGGCCGGTAGACCGTTGTCGCCGAAGCGCGGGTTCGGGCCGTAGGCGAGGCGGGCCTCGATGACCAGCACCGAGTAGTTGCGCCCATCGACGAACAGGAACCCGAGCGTACGGCCGTACTTGTCTTGGTTGCCGGAGCGCAGCAGCTCAAGGCGCTCCGACGCCGCGATGCAACCGCGCAGAAAGCCCGCGGCGACTTCTCCGAACGGCTGGGCATACGGGATGTCATGCTCGAGGTGCATCACCTCGGGCGTGTCGATGCCGAGCAAGCGAATCTCCTCGGCGTCGCGGTTGGGCCAGCGAATGCGAATCGTGTCGCCGTCGTCGAACTGCACGAGTGCATGCGGCACGTGCACGCGCTCCTTGGGAGCCGCGCGCGCCGTCTCCGGAGCCAACGCGGGAACCGCGAGCGCAAGCGTGGCGAGCACGAAGAAGATGCAACGGGACCAAGGACGGGAAGCAAGTGTGGCGAACATGGGAGACTCCAGGGCGGCCCAGGGGGGGCCGCGAGTCTACCGCTGGGCGGTCTCGCCGTCAGGTCGCTTTGGCTTCTGCGCGCCCTTTTCGAATTCGATCGAGAGCGAGTTCACGCAATACCGCAATCCGGTCGGCTCGGGCCCGTCGGTAAAGACGTGACCCAAATGCCCGCCGCAGCGAGAGCAAGTGATCTCGGTGCGTACCATGTCGTGGCTCGTGTCGCGCGTCTCGGTGATGTGCGCACCCTCGAGCGGCACGAAGAAACTCGGCCAGCCGCAACCGGAGTCGAATCTGCCGTCCGAGAGGAACAGCGGGAGGTCGCAGCCCGCGCAGCGGTATACGCCCTCTTCCTTGTTGTGCAGCAGCGCGCCCGTGCCAGCGCGCTCCGTGCCCTTCTCGCGCAGGATGCGGTACTGCTCCGGCGTGAGAACTGCACGCCACTCGGCGTCGGTGCGTTCGATCTTTGCCACCGTGTCGATGCTCTCCGCTTCGGTACCGTCCCCAAGATATTCCTCGGCAGCCGCAGCCGCCTGCTGGCCGTCAGCCCCATGTGCTGCGAGCGGGACCACACCGTGGGTCGTGGCGATGCAGATGCCGAGCACGCCGCAGAGCAGGGTGCCGGTGATCCAGTACGCAGCGGCCTTCATGGGGACTCCTGGGGTGTCCCCCCAGTCTAGCCCGGAGCGTGGGCCGCCGTCTGCCCCCCGCCTGCCGAGGCCGTCCAGAGGCTCTCCACGAGCCTGGCGAGGGAGTCCGGAGGCCGACCCGGGGTGAACTCGGCGTAGGTCGGGATGCGTCCGTAGCGGTGCATGAGCGTCCAGCCGACCAGCCCGCGCGTAAAGGTCGGATCGCGCGCCTGCTCGGCCAGCCCGTAGCCCTCCAGCAGCGCGCGCTGCTGTCGTGGCCGGCCCTGCGTGAGGAACACGAGCGGCGCGGCGAACTCGTAGCGGTAGTCTCCGATCATCGCATCGCCGAAGTCGATCAGCCCGGTGATGCGCGCATGTCCGTCGATCTGTTCGACGAACACGTGTTCATCGGTCACGTCCGCGTGCAGCAGCACGGGTCGTTCTTCGTCCAGCGGCGGGAGCGCGGCGAGATGTGCTTCCAGTTCCACGAGCCAGCTCGCCTGCAGCCCATGCCCGGCCTGCCGCGTCATGGTCGTCGCGCGCAGGTCGCCCGCGAATGCACGCCAATCGCACCGGATGGCGCCGCAGGCGGAGGTGTCGACCGCGTGCATCCTTGCGAGCAGCGCGCCCAACTGACGCGCGAGATCCACGCGGGTGGCTTCGCTCATGTCCTGCCAGATCGTTCCGATGGCTTGTCCGGGTATGGGTGAGAGCACGACGTACGGCCAACCCTCGAGTTCGCCTTCATGGAGTACCTCCGGCACGCCGAGCCCGTCGAGCGCCGCGACGGCGGCGAGACCCGTGCGCTCGCGGACGAAGTCCTCGGGCCAGAGCGGCGTGAACAACTTGATCCACCCGCGGCCCGGCACGTGGAAGACCACGTTCGTGCCCGTGGTGGCGGCGTACGCATCCGAGCCCAGGCCATGGCGCGCACAGATGGTTTCGACTGCGGGCAGCCAGACCGCAGGATCCCGGCGCAGGGCGCGATAGGCCGCCAGATCGGCCACGGGCGGGAGCAAGGGGGCTGCGGGCATGGCAGAGGCTACCCCGCGGCCGGCCATCCGTCCGTCTGTACGGATCGACTGCGCGCCCCCGTCAAACCACGATCGGATACCGTGACCTTGACGAGGAGACCGACCGCGTGGACGAGGCCGACCTGCTGGCGCGCAGCATCCGCGGCGACCCCGCCGCGTGGGAGCGGCTCGTCAGCGCCTACGCGGGCGTGATGTTTGCGGTCGTGGAGCGCTGCTTGCGCACCGCGCGGCGGACGGAGGCCGAGGACGTCGTCCAGGCCGTGTTCCTGAAACTGTGGGAAGACGACCGCCGGCGCCTGCGGACCTTCCGCGGGGGCAGCCGACTCGGCACGTGGCTCGTGGCCATCGCGCGGCGCGAGGCCCTCGATGGCCGTCGCAAG
>JAQBWE010000027.1 GCA_027625315.1 Planctomycetota bacterium | reverse complement strand
GCCGGCGCGCCTTCTCATGGGCGATCTGCTCCTCCCCCGGGACCTCGCAGTCCACCGCCACCATGGCGGGCAGGTCCGGGCCGAAGGTCTCACCTCGATAGACGACGAACGGACCGGCGTCGCGATCGACCTCCAGCCGACTCATCCATTGGAGCAGACGCACGCCAGCCCCGATGAGGCCGCCCCCCGGAGCCTCGTTGCCGATGAGGGCGACCGCCTCGTACGAGTTCACAGGATCAATCCGACTGAGCAGCGGACGTTGGGCGAGGAACGCGGCGCGATTGGCGGCCACGCCCTCCTCTTCCACGCGGTCGGCACGTACGCCATCCACCGCCCTGCGGATGAGGAGCTCGCGGGCGTAGCGGGCACGGGCGGCTGCCGCCTGGGCCTTGGCCGCGTCCTCGTCGGCGGCACGCGCCCCGGCGCAAGGCAGCCCGGCCAAAAAGAGGGCGGCCAGGGCTACCCGGCGAACCCACGCTGAGTTTCGTTGGCGCATCCACTCATCGTAGCGGCGCACGGGGGGCCCCCCGAACGGGGTCCGAGCGCCGTCGCGCGCCCCTGGGCGGTACGCTCCACGCCCCCCATGCGCACCATCCTGTCCCACCTGACGCTCGCCTACGTCCTCGTACTGCTCGCTCCGGCGTCCGCACGCACGGACGAGCAGCCCACGCGCCTCGCGCCGACCACGGACGACATGGCCGTGCCACGCGCAGCCCGCCTAGAGCCGGGCACGCACCGCGTCGTCGACGCGAACGGCAATGGGGCCCTGCACATCACGCAGGACGGAACGGTCCTCGACCTGCAGGACGCCGCGCTCCTCGGTGCGGCCGACGGCAGCCCGGCTCACGCGTACCAGGGGGTGGGCATCCGCGTGGAGGGAGCGCGCGGCGTCGTCATTCGCGGCGGAGTCATCCGCGGCTACAAGATCGCGATCCAAGCCGTTGACGCGCCTGACTTGGTGATCGAGGACGTGGACGCTTCAGAGAACTGGCGTCAGCGCCTCGGCAGCACGCCCGCGCGCGAGGATCCGTCCGACTGGCTCTGGCCGCACGAGAATGATGCGGGCGAGTGGGAAACGCGCTATGGCGCAGGGTTCTCGCTCACGCGCTGTTCCGGCGCGCAGGTGCGGCGCTGTCGCGTGCAGCACGGCCAGAACGGACTCCTGCTCACGCGCTCCGACGGCGCCCGCGTCCACGCGTGCGACTTCTCGTTCAACAGTGGCTGGGGCATCGCCCTCTATCGCACGAGCCGCGCAGTGCTCACGGGCAACGCGTGTGACTTCTGCGTCCGTGGCTACAGCCATGGCGTCTACCACCGCGGCCAGGACAGCGCGGGCATTCTGCTGTTCGAGCAGTCCTCCGACAACATCCTCGTCGGGAACTCCGCGACCCACTCTGGCGACGGGCTGTTCCTCTACGCCGGTCACGAGACCACCCAGCGCACCGGCGAGGGCGGCTGCGACCGCAACGTCGTGCACGACAACGATTTCTCGTATGCCGTGGCCAACGGGATCGAGGCCACCTTCAGCCGCGACAACGTGTTCGTGAACAACCGCATCGACGGCTGCGATCACGGGATCTGGGCTGGCTACAGCGCGCGGACCATCATCGCAGGCAACCGCGGGCGGGACTGCCTCTCCGCCGGCATCTCCATTGAGCACGGGCAGGAGAACCGGATCATCCACAACGTGATCGCGGGCGGACGCTACGGCGTCCACCTGTGGTGGGACGCCGACGAGGCGTTCGTCCAGGGCGTGCTGGGCAAGGCCCGCGACACCTCATCCGCCCGCAATGTGCTCTATGGCAACGACCTGCTCGGCTCCGCCGTCGCCGTTCGGCTCGCAGGAGACACAGAGACCGAGCTGCGCTGGAACGTCTTGCAGGGCACCGAAGCGCTGCTGGAGTTGGATGCCGGCGCGCGCCCCGGGGCGATCGAACACAATCTCTTCCGTGGGCCCCGCAGTCCCGCCGGCCAGGTACCGATCCTCGTGCGCGGAGCAGATGCCGCGGCGTGGAAGCCCACGGCGGGCAATCAGCGCCGAGGACCAATCGAAGTGCCTGCGGGCTTCGATGCGAGCCGACTCGAAGAGGTGCTGCGACTCGTCCGCCCGCCGACGCGGCTGCCTGAGCGACCGGACATTCCCGGCGCGTGTCCCCCACCGAGCCAGGAGGACCGGCCGCGCGGACGCGAGCAGATCCGCATCGACGAAAACGGTCCGCTCGACCCGAGCCTGCCCGCCGTGTTTCCGCGCACGGTGCGTGGCACGGGGACGGGCGCCACGGTCGAGTTGCTGGGGCTTGGTGCGTGGCGAGTGGTGGCGACGCGGGGTGCTGTCAGCGCGTCGCCGTCCGCTGGCACCCTGCCGGGACGCTTGGCCGTACGCGCGAACCCCGATTCCACGCACGCGCTACACACCTTTGAGCTCGACGTGGAGTTGGCGGGCCGGCTCCACACTGTGCGTGGTCGGCTGCTGGCAGCTACTTGGACGCTCGTGCACTTTCCCCTCGCCGGTGATCCGCGGACTGAGCCCGCGGCCTTCGCCGCCGCCGCCCAGGCGGCGCGCGCGGATCCTGCCCGTCGACTCACCGTGCCGGCACTCGACTTCGCCTGGCAAACCGGCGGGCCAGCCGGTGGACCCGCCGATCACTTCGGCACCTGGGCTGAGACCACGCTGCAGTTGCCCGCGGGGCGCTACCGACTGCGGACCGTCAGCGACGACGGCGTGCGCGTGTCTGTCGGTGAGCGCGAGGTGATCGCGCGCTGGACACATCACGCCCCCACCGAGGACAGCGTCGAGTTGCAGCTCGAGGCCGGCGCGCATCGACTGCGCGTCGAGCACTTCGAGTTGGATGGCTGGGCCCACCTCACGTTTGACATCGAGAAACTCGACTGAACTCATCTCGGCCGGGCGCGGCCCCGCTAGGGTGCGCGTGCGAGCGCGAAGAGCGTGCCCGCCGGCAGCCCCACGCCGCGGTGGCGCCAAGCCTCGGGTACGCAGGCCGCGGGTAGCGGCGACTTAAGCGCCAGGGTGCCCCATGACACGGGCGTGCGCGCCGTGGCGAACGTGATCGACACAAAGCCCGCGGTGGCGAGCGTCCCGCGCAGCGTGCGCCGCGTGAAGTAGACGAGATGCTCCCAGGGCGTGAGAAACGGCCAGCGCGCGCCGGCCAGCCGTGCGCTCACGCCCCCGAAGTCCGGTACCGTCACGGCGAGCCAGCCGCCGGGCGCGAGCGCAGCGCGCAACCTACGCAGCGCGTGACCGACATCCGGCATGTGCTCCAAGACATCGAACGCCGTCACCGTGTCGTAGGAGTTGGGCGCAAGCAGGGCGTCGCCGAGGGTTCCGACCGCCACAGGACAGCCACTGCGCTCAGCGGCCGAACGCGCGGTCGCCGGCGCGGGCTCAAGGCCGCTCGGCACGAACCCGAGGCTCGCGGCCTCAAGTAGGAGCGCCCCCGTCGCGCAACCGACATCCAGGAGGCGTCCGTGCGCCCCTGCCGCGCGCAGCGTGCGCAGCCGGCGCCGAAACTCGTGTCGATACACGGCGTCGTCGCCCACGTAGTCCACGTAGCCCCGCACGGGATCGCGGAAGTACGCGTCGTCGTAGAGCTGCGCCGCCTCAGGCGCTGACGGCAGCGGATCAACGCGCACGAGTCCGCAGCGCACGCAGCGGACGAGGTCCGTGCCATGCGCACGCAGGACGGGACGTGCCCGCCGTCGATCCGCACACGCAGGACAGCTCAAGCGCGCGTCCCGACGACCGTGCGGTCGGCGAACGGGCTGAGGCGCGGCAGGCGCTCGACCGTGGTGCCGAGACCCCTGACACGCAACTGGAGCGACCACTCGGCGCCGCGCCGGTAGTGGCCGACGCGCGCCTTGGTGAAGCCGAGGCCCGTGGCCACACGCTCGTGGGCGCGCGTCAGGTCGAACCGCGTGCGCCCATCAGGATCTGGATCGCGCAGGACGAGCACGCCGCCGGGTTCCAGGGCCGCCGCGCAGCGATCGAGGAGCGCTTCCTGTTGGGGCGCATCGAGGTAGTGCAGCACATCCACAAGCGCGATGCCCGCGCAGCGCGGCAGTTCCCAGGTGCTCAGGTCGGCGACGACGCCCTCGATGGGCAGACCCGTCGCGCTCGCGGTGAGCGAGGCGATGCGCCCGGCGTCGTGGTCCACGCACACAACCCGGCGGGCGGGCTCCGCGGCGACGAGGAGGTGGGCCAAGAGGCCCGCGCCGCTGCCGAGATCCACGATGAGTCCCGCGGGCGGGAGGTGCCCGGCCAGGGCCGCGAGCCCGCCGTGATCCAAGCGCAGCCAGCGGTAGAGATGCGCGCCCAGGCCGCCGTCTTTGTAGCGGTCGCCGATGGAACTCACGAAGGGCGGTCCTTTCTGGCCTGGGCTACGAAGAGCCCGAGGAAGAGCACGCACGCCAGGAGGAGGCACCCGGCTTCGCCGAGCACGGCCAGCGCGCGCGTGTGGGCAGCATAGAACAGTCCCGCCCCGACGAAGAACACGAGCGGCGCAGGTCCGTAGCCGATCGAGCGCCAGCGCCACGGCGCACCGGCGGACGCGAGGGCCACCGCTGGCAGGGCCATGAGGTAGTGCGTCGGCCAGGCGTAGCGCGTTACGAGGACCGGTAGGAGCATCGCCACCGCGAACGCAAGGGGTGCTAGCCGCGCGTCGGGCTGACCGAGCCAGAGCAGTCCCAGCAGAAGCGCCAACCCCACGGCCGCCCAACCGATGACATCGCTCCAGCCATCAACGAGCGCGCTGGTCGCCTTGTCGGGGAAGACGGGGCGCTCGCCCTCGAACGCGAGGTCGTTGCGCCACCCTGTCCAGGTGCCGATCACGCGGCGGGGTGCCTGGTTCTTGAAGCGCCACTCATCGATGCGGTACTCGCGCTCGAGGTCAGTGACGCCGGCTTGCAGACGACCGGTGACGTCGAGCCATCGATCCCCCACCTCGCGCGCCCGCTCAGCCCCCAGCGCGGCCACGGGAACGGCAACGAAGCTGAGGACCAGCGCGAGACTCAAGCCGCCCGCAAACCGCAACCACGGCCCGTGGCCCCCGTGCCGAAGCGCGTGAACGACCATGCCGAGCCCGACCGCGGCCGCGGGCAGCAAGGGGGTCACGCGCAGCGCGGCGGCCACACCGAGCAAGAGCCCGGCGAGTACGAACCGGCGCCCCATCCACGCGGCTAGGGCGAGCACCTGCAATCCAAGGAGCACGTGGGTGACTTGGCCACGCTGAAACCCCTGGTGGGCGAACCCGAGGCAGATCAGTACGGCCACGGCAACCGCGGGCGCGCCGAGTGCGGCCCCACCGGCGCGAAGTCGGGCGAGCGCGAGGAGGGCAGCGAGGAGCGCGGCCGCTGAGAGCAGGAACCACACGAGGGCCGCGTTTTCGGGGGCCCAGCCCACGAGCGGCAGGAACAGGATCGCCAGCAGCGGCGGGTAGACATAGCCGTACCCGCGCGGATTGCGCGCCTCATACGGATCCTGATCGTCCGCCAGCGCCTCGGCCGCCGCGAGGTAGACCGTCATGTCCGTCCGGTGGCGGCGGACGTCCGGCCCCAGCCGCGCGCGTTGGCGCACGTCGACGAGGAAGTACGCGGCGGCAGCCACCACCAGCACAGCCCAGATCACGACGCGGCGCTTCACGCGAGCGTTGTCGCCTGCCCGTGCGCCCGGCGCCAGCGCCGATCAGCCCTGGGTTGGGGATTACGCCCCGGGCTCCGGAATAGAGCCTGCGTTCGTTGAGGACTCGAGTGCGCGCCGCGCCCCCGCAGGGGCGCGTGCGAGGCGAACTTTAGAGCGAGGAGGCCCAGGGCATCATCTGGAAGACCTTGACGATCAGCGGCGCGAAGACGAGGGCGATGACCGCCATCAGCTTCAGCAGGATGTTGATCGAGGGGCCCGAGGTGTCCTTGAACGGGTCGCCGACGGTATCGCCCACGACTGCGGCCTTGTGGCGCTGGGTGCCCTTGCCACCGGTCTTCTCAATGAACTTCTTGGCGTTGTCCCAAGCGCCGCCAGCGTTGGACAGCATGATCGCCAACGGCACGCCCGCCACGAGCGATCCGGCCAGCATGCCGCCGAGCGCGTTGGGGCCGAGGAAGCAGCCAACGGCCACGGGAATCAACACCGCCAGCAGGCCCGGCTTCACCATCTCCCTGAGGGCACTCGCGGTGGTGATGTCGACGCACTTGGCATAGTCCGCCTTCGCGTTGGGATCGCCATCCTTGAGGCCGGGCACTTCGCGGAACTGACGCTGCACCTCGTGGATGACGGCCTGCGCGGCGCGGCCCACAGCGCTCATCGTATCGGCTGTGAAAAGGAACGGAACGACGCCGCCGATGAACAGGCCCACCAGGACGACCGGCTCGCCGATGTCGAGGTTCAGCGTCCACTCGAGGGTGCCGAGCGCCGTGCCGTAGGCGACGAACAACGCCAGCGCTGTCAGCGCCGCGGATCCGATCGCAAAGCCCTTCGCGATCGCGGCCGTCGTGTTGCCAGCCGAGTCAAGGCTGTCGGTGCGCTCACGCACCTCCGGAGGCAGGTGCGCCATCTCCGCGATGCCGCCGGCGTTGTCCGCGATGGGACCGTAGGCATCGACGCCGACGGTGATACCCAGGGTGCCGAGCATGCCGACCGCCGCGAGCGTGATGCCGAACATCCCGCCCAGCATGTAACCCGCGAGAATTGCGACGCAGATGATGAGCAACGGCAGCACGGCCGACCTGAAGCCGATCGCGATGCCGCCGATGACGTTGGTGGCGTAGTTGTCGCTCTGCTCGGCGAGCGTTTCGATCGTCTTGCCCGATGTGTAGTGCTCGGCCGTGAACCCGATGCCCATGCCGCACGCGAGCCCAATGATCGTCGCGTACGCCCACTTCATCGAGTCGACGCCTGCGACGTCGCCAAAGAGCACCTTGGCGATCACGAGCGTGAGCAAGCAGAACAGGACGGCCGAGACGATCGTGCCCTTGCGCAGCGCGGCCTGCGGGTCGCCGCCTTCCCTCACGCGCACGGCGAACACGCCAGCAATGGAGGCGACGACACCCGCGGCGACGGTCGCGAACACGAACCCGACGGCTGCCGTGGCTACCGCACCGTCGAACGCCGCGAGGGCGAGGATGATCGCGCCGAGCAGCGCACCGACGAAGCTCTCGAAGAGATCGGCGCCCATGCCGGCGACGTCGCCGACGTTGTCACCAACGTTGTCGGCGATGACAGCGGGGTTGCGGGGATCGTCCTCGGGGATGCCGGCCTCGACCTTGCCCACGAGGTCGGCGCCGACGTCCGCGGCCTTGGTGTAGATGCCGCCACCCACGCGGGCGAAGAGCGCGATCGAGGAAGCGCCCATCGAGAAGCCCGCCATGATGATGGAGGCGTCGACAAGACCGCCCTCACCGCTCATGCCGGTGAACAGGTAGAAGAGGCCCGTCAGGCCCAGCACACCGACCGACATGACGAGCATGCCCATGACGACGCCACCGGGGAAGGCGACATTGAGCGCCTCGTTGAAGCTGCGGGTGGCGGCCTGCGTCGTGCGGGCGTTGGCCGCCGTCGCGATTTTCATGCCTCCAAAGCCGCAGATCGACGAGCAGAAGGCGCCGATCACGAACGCCAGGGCCGTCTTCCAGCCCAGGCCCTCGATGCTGCCGGTGAGGGTCACGGCCAGCACGATCGCCACGACCACGACGAAGATCGAGAGGGCGCGATACTCACGGCGCAGGAACGCCATGGCCCCCACCGCGATGCTGTCCTGGATCTCGATCATCCGCGCGTTGCCGCGGTCCTTCGCCAGGACCTTCTTCGCGGTGACGGCGGCGAACACTAGGCCGACCACGCCAGCGATGATGGCGTAGAGCGCCTCCTTCGGGAGCTGCATCGGGATCCTCCTTGCCGCCAAGCGGCACTGGTCCGCGGCCGGGAAGGGCGCGAGACGCTGGGCTAGCCCGGGAGTGTACGGGCTGCCCCGGTGGCCCCGAACCTATGGCCGGGCCCGCCCGGGCGGAGCCCGACGAAAGCCCGTTGGAAACTAGGCGAGCCCGCTGGGGACGAGGCGAGCCCGCTGGGGACTAGGCGAGCACGACTAGGAGGAAGACCAGGAACACCACGGCGGTGTAGAGCACCGTGGTGCTGATCGGCCAGGCCGCGCCCGGCGTCGTCTCGGCGAAGCGGGCCTGATCCTCGCGCAGCCGCTCCTGCGCCGCGTCGACGGCGGGCATGCCTCGGAAGAGACCGGCCCAACCCAGCGCGACGCGGTCGAAGGCGAGGCGCACGGCGCCGCCCGGGTTCCGCGCGAAGTACCGCAAGCCCGTCGGAATCGTCTCGTGCACTGCCTTGCTCAGCCACCCGAAGATGCGCATCAGCGGGCCCTGCCCGAACGCCACGAAGGCGCGCGTGGCCTTGCGGTACCACCAGTCCGCGTCGAGGTTGACCGAGCGTAGCTCCGGCGGATAGAAGCGGAGCAGCATCAGTGTCCCGACCGCCAGAGCGGACCAGACGAGCAGCTGGGTCTGCTGGATCACGTGCGGCCACGTGTAGGGCAGGGCGTAGTCGGGAATCGCGTAGGGCAGGTGCCGGTAGAGGAGGTCCGGGAACGAGCCGAGCCCGATGCACGCCAGCCCCGAGATGGCCATCGCGGCCAGCATGTTGCGCGGCGCCTCCTTGGGCCTCAGCCCCGAGTCGTGCGCGAAGAACGCGAAGAACGGGATCTTGATGCCCGCGTGCTCGAGCACGCCGGCCGCGGCGAACAACAGCACCAGCCAGACGAGGTGGTACCCCTCGCGGGCGGCAGCGATCATGATCAGCGACTTCGAGATGAAGGCGCTGAACAGCGGGAAGGCCGAGATGGAGGCCGCGCCGATGGCGCAGAACGCCGCCGTCCACGGCATGGTCCGGTGGAGGCCGCCGAGATCGCTGCCATTCATGCGGCCGGTGCGGAACAGCACGGCCCCCATCGTCATGAACAACAGGCCCTTGAAGATGATGTCGCAGAAGGCGTGGGCCATCGCGCCATTCAGGGCGAGCTCGGTGCCGATACCCACACCGACGACCATGAAGCCGATCTGGTTGATCATGCTGTAGCACAGCACGCGCCGCAGATCGTTCTCGATCACGGCGTAGAAGATCGGGAACCCGGCCATGCCGACGCCGATCCAGATGAGCTCCTCGGTGCCCGGGAACAGTCGCACGAGGGCGTACACGGCGCACTTGGTCGTGAACGCGCTCAGGAACACGGCGCCCGTGGCGGTGGCTGCGGGATAGCCCACCGTGACCCAGCTGTGCAGGAGGGGCCAGGCGCACTTGATGCCCAGGCCGAGGAAGATCAGCCAGACCCCGGGACCGGCCCAATCGAGATTGAAGATTGAGTGCCCACTGCCGCTCGGCGTGAGGCGCGCCATCGCCGTCGCGCCATCGTGGCCGTGCATGTACAGCGCGATGCCGACCAGCAGCAGGAGCCCCGACACGATCTGCACGAGCAGGTAGTGCATGGCCGCCCGGTTCGAGTCGGCCTGGCGCCGGGCGAGGATCAAGAACACGGAGGAGAAGGCCAGGCCTTCCCAGAACAACCAGAACGTGATCAGGTCGCCGGCGAACACGGCGCCGAGCGCCATGCCGGCGTAAATGACGGCCGACACCTGCTGCGTCGTGTCCTTCACGTGCAGCGCGTAGAGCACGCCCACAAACGCTGCGAAGTGGAACACATAGCCGAAGAGCAGGCTGGTCTTGTCGACCTGCATGAGCGTCAGCGTGTGCCCGAACGCCTCGTAGTCGAACGAAGAGCCCTGAGGCGTCGCGAGCAGCGCCGCGAAGGACACGATCGGCAACGCCAGCAGGTAGAGCTTGCGCAGCGGACCCCGCAGGAACGGGATCAGCAGGGCGCCGAGGCTCAGGACGAGGGCGGGAGGGAAACTAGGCATCCCAGTAGTCCTCCGACCGCATGACTGCCTTGCGCAGGAGCTTCGCCAGCAGCACGAGCGTCACGCACCCGACGAAGCCGTAGAACCCATAAAAGCCGAACCAGTCCTCCTCAGAGAAGTAGCTGTGCTTGGCGTAGAACAAGTCGAGCATCAGGACGACGAACGCCGTGACGTAGAGTCCGATGATGATCCCGCGCACATGGCGGGTGAACCATGTGCCATGGTCGCCGGTCCCACGCACGGGCACGGGCACCTCGGGGTCCTCAGGGTTGAAGATCGGCTCCGTCGGGACGGGCGGATGACTCAATCGGCACCTCCGCCGTAGCCCGCCACTTGCGCGGCGAGATCCACGATGATGTCGGGCCAGAAGAACAGACCCACGGTCAGGAGTGCCGTGATCGAGAGGGCCGCGACGCAGGGCCACGGCGCCTCGTGCCGCCCCGACTCCTCGCCCTCAGGCACGGGATTGAAGAACGCGCGCCAGACGATCGGCAGGAAGTACGCCGCATTCAGCAGAGCGCTGATCACGATGACGACGAGCACGGCGAAGCGGCCAGCATCGATCGCGCCCTCGACGAGGTACCACTTGCTCACCGCCGCAGCCGCGGGGGGCAGGCCGATCATGGAGAGCGAGCCGATGGCGAACGCCGTCATGGTGATCGGCATCCGGCGGCCGACCCCGTCGAGCTCGCTGACCTTCGTCTTGTGCAGGGCCACGTAGATGGCGCCGGCGGCAAAGAACAGCGTGATCTTCGACACCGCGTGGAAGCCGATGTGGGCCACGCCGGCGAGGCCCGCCGCGGGCGCCAACAGGGCGGCGCCGAGCAGGATGTAGCTGAGCTGGCTGATGGTGGAGTAGGCCAGGCGGCGCTTGAGATTGTCCTGAACGAGCGCCACGAGCGAGGCAACGACGATCGTGAAGCACGCCGCCACGACCAGCACGTCGGCGACCCCCAGCTCAGCGAGGAGGTCGACACCGAAGACGTAGAACACGATGCGGCAGACCCCGAACACACCCATCTTCACGACGGCCACGGCATGCAGCAGGGCGCTCACCGGCGTGGGCGCCACCATGGCGGCCGGCAGCCAAGAGTGAAACGGCATCACGCCGCACTTCGCAAGACCGGCCACCGCGAGCAGGAACGCCGCGCCCAGCGTCATGTGCGACGCCTCGGAGCCAGCAAGCAGCCCCCCGGAGACGAAGTCGAGCGTCGGATTCGATCCGCCCGCGCTCCAGATCAGGAACAGGGCCGGCAGGAGGAAGCATATCGAGGCGCCCAGCAGATATGTGACGTAGCGCTTGGCCCCCGCCCGGGCCTCGGGTGTCTCCGCGTGGATGACGAGCGGATACGTGCAGATCGTCAGCAGCTCGTAGAACGCGAACATCGAGAACAGGTTCGACGAGAACGCCGCCCCCATGCAGGCCGCGATCGCGATCGCGAAGCAGCTGTAGAATCGCGTCTGCCTCGGCTCGTGGTGCGCGCGCATGTACCCGATTGAGTACAGCGTATTGACGATCCAGAGTCCGCTCGCCACGAGCGCGAACAGGATGCCCAGGGCATCCACGCGGAAGGCGAGACTGACGCCCGGAACGATCTCTACGAGCGTTCCGCCGATGTCCGCGCCCGCGCGGAAGCGCGCGTGGAGCAGCAGCACGATGACGAAGTTGGCTATCGCGGTCGTAAGGCTGATGCCTTCACGGACGTTGGGCGCCTTACGCGCCGCCACGATGCCCAGTAGCCCGACCAGGCAGATGCCGATGCTCAGAAGCGGGCCGTGGGTGATGAGATCAATGGCGAGGATCATGGCGCGATCCCCAGGGCCGCAATCGCGTCACGCGCGAACTCAACCGACCAAGGCGCGATGCCGAACACCAAGCAGGCGGCGGCCAGCACCAACGTCGGCAGGCGCATGCTCCACGGCACCTCAGCGCCGACCCGCGGCTCGACGTCGGCCGGCGCAAACCAGACCTTCTGAAGAATGCGCCACACATAGACGGCCGTCAGCCCGGAGCTGGCGAGCAAGACCGGGACGACGTAGAGCCGATCGGTGGCGAGCGCGCCGGTTGCCAGATACCACTTCGACAAGAAGCCGGCCGTGAGCGGCACACCGACCATGGAGCAGCCGGCCACCGTGACGGCGCTGGCCGTCCAGGGCGCTCGGCGGCCGAGGCCGGCAAGGTCATCGACTCGCGCGGCTCCCGTGCGGAGCACGAGCGCGCCCGCAACACAGAACAGCGCGCCCTTGGCGGCGGCGTGGTTCCAGAAATGGATGATGCCGCCGGTCAAGCCGCGCTCATCCAGCAGCATCAGGCCCAGCACGATGTAGCCGATCTGCCCCACGCTCGAGTACGCGAGGAGTCGTTTCAAGTCGCCCTGGCTGATGGCGATGAGCGGTCCGAGCACGATGGCCGCGCAGGCCATCGCCAAGAGGGCGTCGCGTACGGGCGGGAGCCCCGACACAAGCACCTCAGTCCCGAACACGCTGAACACGATCCGGTACAGCGCATAGGCCGACACCTTGGTCGACGTCGCGGCGATGAACAGGCTCGAGGCCGACGGCGCATGCGTGTACGCACCCGGCTGCCAGCCGTGGAGCGGGAACAGCGCCATCTTGATCGCGAGACCCACGACGAGGAACGCGAATGCCATGCGCACGTCGCTCATGCCGTACAGGTCGGGGTTCGCCTGGAACTGAGCCAGGATGTCGGCCATCGCCAGCGAGCCGGTGCGCATGTACAGATGGCCGATGCCCAGCAGGATGAACGTCGCGCCGATGCTGCCGACGATGAGGTAACTGTAACCGGCGTACAGCGCCTGCCGGCGCCGGCCCATGGCAATCAGGACGTACGAGGTGATCGACGCGATCTCAAGGAACACGTAGAGGTTGAAGATATCGGCCGTGATCGTGATGCCGAGGAACCCGGTGCAGGCGAGCAGGAGGACCGCGTGATAGCCGGGGCGCGCCGCGGCCGGCAGCTCGTCCTCGATACTGCGGCGCATCCAGAGCGCCGTGAGCAAGCCGATGACGGCGATCATCACGAGCACCATGGCGTTCAAGCCATCCACCCGATAGCCAATGCCCGTAGGGATGGGCCAGCCGCCCATGGCGTACTCGATGGGGTGCCCACCCTGGACGTGCAGCAGCATGTGGATGGCGGCGAAGCAGGAGAAGCCCAGGGCGCCGATGGTCAACGGACGCACAATCCCGGCGTGCACGCGCGCGAGCAACGGGACCAAGAGCCCCGCAAACATCGGGACCATGATCGTCAGAACGGGCAGGTGCTGGAGCATCGACTACGCGCTCCCCTGCTGGTCGGACTCGTCGAGGACGAGGATCTCGCTCTCCTCCATCGTCCCGTACGCCCGCTTGATGCGAATGATTAGCGCGAGGGCGACGGCCGTGATGCTCACACCCACCACGATGGCGGTCAGCATGAGCACGTGCGGCACGGGATTCTCGTACGGAATGGTCTCAGGCTTCTGATCCCACAACACTGGCGCCGTGCCATCGGCCTTGCGACCGATCGAGATGTAGAACAGGAACACGGCCGTCTGAAGCACGTTGAGGCCGATCACCTTCTTGATGAGGTTGCCCTTCGCCAGCACGGCGAAGAGGCCGATCAACATCAACGCGATGTAGATGACGTAGTGGTAGTGCGTGCCCAGATGGCGGAGGACGTCACTCATCGAGACCTCCTTCGTCGGGCGCAGGCCGCGCCATCTCAAAGAAGAGCGTGACCATTGATGCCGTGACCGTGAGCATCACGCCGGCCTCGATGCCAATGAGGCCGAAGTGGTGCGCCGCGTGCTTGGCGTGGTCCGACGCGTCGGGCCCGGCCAGGCGGGCGTACTCGAGGAACATGCCGCCCATGAGGAGGCACAGCAGGCCGATGCTCGCGTACACGAGGCAGCCGAGCGGCGAGATGAAGTCGGAGATCCGCTCGGGGCACGCTTTGCGGCCGGCGCCGTAGCCGAACACGAGTGCCAGCAAGACAATGCTGGACGCGAAGATCACGCCGCCTTGGAAGCCGCCACCCGGGCCGTCCTCGCCGTGTCCGAGGACGTACAGCGCATACAGTTGGATGAACGGCACGGCGCGCCGGGCGACGTAGCGGATGACGGGGCTCTGCGCATCACTCATCGCGCGTCCTCCCGCCCATGTGGCGCAGCAGGAGCAGGACGCAGAGGGCCGCCGTGAAGATCACGACCGTCTCGCCCATGGTGTCGTAGCCGCGATAGTCGCCCAGGACCGATGTCACGACGTTGGCAGGGCCCACTTCGTCCGCGGAACGATTGAGGTAGTGCTCGGCGACGGCGGGATGCGTGTTCGCGGGCGAGCCGGCGTCCCCCACCCGCGGCATGTCGCGCGTGCCGTAGAGCATCGCCGCGCCGACGAGCGCGCACACGAGGACAGCACCGATGGCGCTGCGGCGCCCGTCACCCTCATGCAGCTCGGTCACGAGCGAACGCATCGTCCGCAGCGGATGCCGCAGCAGGCGATGGCCATACTTGAGACTCTCCTGCGTGCCGACCCGCGTGAGGGCAGCCAGTAGCAGCACGGTCGAGATGCCCGCACCGACGGCGGCCTCCGTGAAAGCCACGTCGAGGGCGTTCATCTGGCACCACAGCAGTGCCATCATGAGGCTGTAGGCGCCCAGAATCGCCGTCGCTGCCAGCAGGTCATGCGCTCGCACCGCGGCCACGGCTAAGCCGACGAGAATGAGGAGCGTCAGGAGCGTCATCAGGCGTGATCCCGCTCGCCCTCGGCGTCGTCTTCGTCCGTCTCAATAGGCTCGCCCGCGCTCTTCTCCCACGGCTTCAGACCGGTCACCCAGGCCGCGCGAGCGAGGGCGTGGGTCGCGGTCGGATTGAAGATGAACACGAAGAGGATGATGAGAGCGAGCTTCAGCGAGATGAGTCCAAAGCCCACAGGCAGGGCGAGTCCGAGCAGCACGAGCCCCTGGCCAAGCGTGTCACCCTTGCCCGCTGCGTGCAGCCGCACGTAGAAGTCCGGCAGGCGCAGCACGCCGGCTGCTCCGACGAGCATCACGAGCGCGCCAAGGGCGATGAGGGCTGTGGAGATGATCTCGATCACGCTCACGCCCCGCCCCCTTCCACGGCCGCCTTGCGGCGCGCGCGGGTCTCGACGTAGCGCAGCACCGCGATAGTCGCGATGAAGTTGATCAGGCTGTAGGCCAGGGCGATATCGAGGAAGAAGCCGGCCCGCTCGTAGTCATTGGCGGGCGCGCCCTCGAGGATGCCGTGCTCGACGCCCAGGAAGCCCACCAAGGCGACGAGCACGATCGTCTTCGTGCCGATCACGTTCACCGCCAGGATCCGGTCAAGCATCGTGGGCCCGCGGATGGCTCGCGGGAGGACGGTGAGGACGCCAATCAGGATGGCGACGAGGGCGGCGACGTGGACGTCATGCATCGGGCGCCGACCCCTCCACGCTGCGCGCCTTGAGTTCCATTACCCGGGTGAGGACGGCGTCCGCCGCCTCCCGGCTGATGGCATGGATGATGAACTCGCCCTCAGGCGTGACGTCGACAGTGACCGTACCCGGTGTGAGCGTGATCGAGTTCGCCAGGGTCGCCACGCCGAACTCGCTGGTGAGGTCCGGCGTGAACCGCACAACGCACGGATCCACGTCGCGGAAGCCGATGATGCGGAGCAGCACGTCGACGTTCGCGATCGCGATCTGCCAGAGGAGCCAAGGGACGTACAGCGCGAGGCGCAGCAACCGGGGCAATCCGACGGCCACGGAGCCATCCCCGGTCAGGTGGCGGTGCGAGATGGCCGCTACGAGGGTGACGCTGATGGCCCCAAAAGCGAGGTGCACTGCATCGAAGAAGCCGGAGAGGCCGATCCAGAGAGCGGCCAACAGAATCCAGGCAACGATGAAGCCCACCGCGTGTTTCGACCTCCCGCGCGCCTCGACCTCCCGGAGCGCCGCGAGAACGTACCGGCCTACGGCCCACATGGGAAGTCCAGCGCTGGCGCGCGAGGTCAGATGCCGATGGAAGCGGCGAGGTAGCGCCACACGATCCCGCGCGCGCCCGCGGCACCGGGTGCGCCGAGGGGGCCGCCGTTCAGGGCGTACGCATGGCCGATTCGCCCGCCAGCCAGCGCAGTGGTGGCGATCTCGATGCGCACGGAGCCCTCGAACGGGCACCCGGGTCCCGGCAGCTCCGCCCGCGGATGCTCATCGAGCAGCCAGTGCAGGGCCCGCAGGTGCCGGCGGTCCAGAGGCTCGCCCCCCTCCAGGCGGTGCGTGACTACCCCAGAGCCGTCGACGCGCTCCGACAACACGACCGCCGCCACGGTGGCTCCGGGCGGAGGCCAGAGCCAGCGGGGTACGCCCGCAGGCGGGGTGGCGTCGGGACCGGGGCGCGGGGCGATGGGCATGACCTCAGAGTAGGCGCAGGCGGTTCACGGCCGCAGACGAACGGTCAAGCCAGCGGGCGCGACCGGTCGATAGCACTGCGGAGGCCTCCCCCGTGTCTAGGCGTGTCCGTCATCCGCTCGTTTCCCTCGGCATGTTCCTCGTCATTTGCGGCGCGGGCATCGCTGTGTGGGAACACCGCCACGACCTCACCTACGAACCTACGAACGTCGTCCTCCAGGCCCAGGTGCGGGACGACATCCAGCGCGAGATCATGGAGGCGCTGGCGGAGGAAGACTGCTTCCTCGGGATTCGCGGCGCCATCAGCTGGCGACCGAATGAGAAGCGCTACCGACTCGACATCGAGATTGCGGACGGGGCGGGCTGCGAAGCCGGAGGCCGGACCCTGTGCGAGCGCGTGGCGCAGATCATCGCGCGGCGCACCAGCCGCGAGGCGACCGTCGTGGCGTTTGACAGCGCCGGCCGCGAAGTCGGCCGCGCGGTCCTCTAGCGCCCCGGGCGCTCTGCCGGAACTTCGGGAGCCGTTAGGCCGCTGACGACAGCGGGCTTGCCCCCCACCTCGAGGGCGTGCATGTGCAGCCCGGACGGATCAACCGTCAGCGTCGAGACGCGAGCGCCATGGGTGGCGTCTGCCATGCCGGGCGCGCGAAAGTCCACCGGGTAGTCGGCGAGGCGGCTCATGACCTCCTTGGCCAGGTCGCCGGGCGACGCCAGAGCCGCACCGAGCCGCGGCCGCCAGACGGTCTCAATCACATAGCCGAGCCAGAGGCGACGCAGCAACTCTTCGGCGGCCGGTCCCGTCAGGCGAACGAGCTCGAACCCGAGCAAGTGCCCACGGCTGTCCAGCGCGATGAATCCGTGCGAGCCGCCCCAACGCACGTCAGCGTAGGCCGCCTCAGTGGAGCGGTTGCCCGCGCGTGTGCTGCTCTCATAGAAGTCGCGCAAGGACCAGTCCCACTCGTTGAAGGAAGGTCCCGACCACGCGGCGCAGATCGCCTGCGCGGCGGCCTTGACGGCCTCCCGGCCAGCACCGGACGCCAGCAGGGCACGCACACTAGGCCCGACGACGAGGGGGGAGAGCTGCGGCGCGCCGCGGGCTTCGACTTCGGCGTGCCGCTGTACGAGGTAGCAGCGGATGGAATGCAGCGTCTCGTCCTTGGAGGCCGGCAGCCACGTCGGCTGACACACGACGCGATCGCCGAAACCGTCCGAGATGAACTGTCCGGCGGGCAGGTAGATCGGCTTGGTCGTGCCGCGCACGAACGCGACGACCGTGCCCAGTTCGTCATTGGACTCTTCGAGCCGCAGCTGGCCGTTGGCCCACGCCTCGAGCGGATCGAGGAACGAGTGCTTCGCATCGCCGATCGGGCCGGACGTCAAGCCCAGCCCGTGGCCGAAAGAGTCGGGAATCGCGTGCGCCACCAACGCCGGCGGTACGCTGCGCGGGGGCTTGCCGCTGCGCGGGGCGCCGGCCGGAGCCACGCCAGGCACGTACGCCAACTGGCCGGTCGCGGGCAACTGGAACGGATCGGTCACACCGATGAACTGCCCCAGCATGTCCTTCGCGTGCATCCCCGTGGCGCGCGCCGCGACCGGCGTGTCGCTCGGCCGCGCGATGGTGGAGCTGCGGGGCGTCGACCAACCAAGCCAGAGCGCAAGCTTGCCGCTGTCGGACAGATAGCGGTACGTGCTCTCGGGCAGCATGCGCAGGCTCGCGCCATCGGCCGCGGGGCCGTTCCAGTACCGAGCCTCCGCGCCCAGGCGCTCCTGGAAGGCGGCCAGGCGCTGGCGGCGCGCGTCGAGGGCGGCCAAGGAGGTGCTGTCGCCTGAGGAGAAGGCGCGCATCGACTCGTCGGTCAGCACGCCCGGATCGCCGCGCAGGGCCGCGAACTCCCGCGGCTGCACGCCGGCCACCAGATCGCTGGCGTCCAGCCGCACCGCGGGCGCGGCGGCAGCGGAGACGTAGGCCGTCGCCTCATGGGCCTCCAGCGGCCAGGGCGAGCGATCGACCGTGACCGCAGGGGCTAGGGCCTGTTCCGGAGCGGTGGCGAGTCCGAGCGCGGCGGCCACGCCGAGGCCCAGCAGCACCACGGCGGCCGTGGCGACGTGCAGACCGCGCAGCACGAACGTGTCGCGGCGGCGGCGCGCGCTCTGCTCGGCCACCTGGGCCAAGACCGCGCGTCGGAGCCGCTCATTGGGCACCGGACCCTCGGTCTCGCGCAGGTCCCAGGCCTTGAGCACCGAAGACATGCGCTCGAGTTGCTGCGCGAGCGCGAGACAGCGCCCGCACTCCTGAAGGTGGCGCTCGACGCGCTCCGCCTCAGCTTCACCCAGTTCGCGGTCCACGAGCAGGTGGATATCCTCCGAGTAGCGCTCGGAGTACAGATCGCACGGTCCCGCCGGCATCGGCGTGGCCCCATGCGAGGAGTCGTGGGCGGGATCGGGCAGGCGCGCGCTCAAAGGGCACCTCCGGGCGCGGGATCTTCGCCGCGGATCTCACGGCCGACCGGGGTACGCGCGAGCGTGCGCGCAAGCAACTTGCGGCCGCGGTGCAGCAGCACCTTGACCTCGTTCAGACTCACGTCCATGACCTCAGCGATCTCGCGGTAGCGCAGGCCCTCGAACTCGCGCAACTCCAGCGCCTCGCGCACGTGCAGGGGTAGCGCGACGAGGGCCGCGTGCACGGCGTCCTTGGCTTCATGCGCGCGCAGGCGGCGATCGGACTCATCCGGGTGCGCCAGCGGCTCCAGTTCGGTGCCCTCGGCCTCGATGGGGTCGAGCTGGACTGCCTGGATCTTGCGGCGGCGCTTGCGCTTACGCAGGCTGTCGAAGCACAGGTTGGCAAGCACGCGGTAGAAGTAGGTCGTGAAGTGGCCGCGGGGCTGATAGCGCGCCGCGTTGCGGAACAACTTGATGAAGAACTCCTGGACGATGTCTTCCGCCGTGTGGTGGTCGCGGAAGATGCGCCAGGCATAGCGGTGCGCCGCGCCCGTGTGCCGCCCCATGAGCTCCTCGAGGGCCGCGGTATGGCCCCGGCCGCAGCGCAGCATCAACTCGTCATCGGTGCACTGGTCCGCGGGGCCGCGCCGGCCGCGCAGCCCGCGCCCGGTGGAGCGAGGCGCCTGAGGGGGCGGGGGAGGAGGGGGCGGGGCCATGTTGCTCCTGATAACGTCACCCGGCCGGGATCGCCGCGGGAATCGGCCCGCGGTCGGACCGGACGATCCGCCGTGGCTCGTCCCTAGTATCCTCCCTAACCTGTGTATCGGCAAGCGGTTCCGTCGATTTGGGGCGAGCGCCCCTGCGCGGCCGCTTCGGAGAATCGCATGCGCATCCTGGTCGTGGACGACGAAGAAGCGATCCGCGAGAGCCTCGATCTCGTCCTGCGCTTCGAGCACCACGAGGTGGTCCTGGCCAAGGACGGCCGGGAGGGCCTGGCCACGGTCGCCGCGGATCCCGGCCTGCAGTTGGTCTTCCTGGACATCAAAATGCCCGGCCGCGACGGCCTGGAGGTGCTGGCCGACCTGCACGAACGCCGCCCTGAGCTCCCTGTCGTCATGATCTCGGGCCACGGGACCATTGAGACGGCCTTGGAGGCCACCCGCCGCGGCGCATTCGACTTCATCGAGAAGCCGCTCGATCGAGACCGCGTCCTGCTCACGGTGCGCAACGCGTTCCGGCTCGGCCGACTGCAGGGTGAGAACGAGAAGCTCCGCGAGCGCCTCTCCCACTCGTCGAAGGCCATGGTGGGCGGGAGCGCTCCGCTCGAGCAGGTACGCAAGATCGTGCAGAAGGTCGCGCCGACCCCGGCCCGGGTCCTGATCCTCGGCGAGAACGGCTCGGGCAAGGAGCTTGTGGCCCGTCTCGTCCACGACTTGAGCGACCGCGCGTCGGGGCCGTTCGTGGATGTCAACTGCGCGGCGATCCCCAGCGAGCTGCTTGAGAGCGAGCTGTTCGGACACGAGAAGGGCTCGTTCACGGGAGCCACGGAGCAGCGCAAGGGCAAGTTCGAACAGGCGGACGGCGGCACGCTGTTCTTGGACGAAGTCGGCGACATGTCGCTCGCAGCCCAGGCCAAGGTGCTGCGCGTGATCGAGGAACAGCGGGTCCAGCGCGTGGGCGGCTCAGAGCCGATTCCCGTGGATGTGCGCTTGGTCGCCGCCACGAACAAGGATCTCAAGAAGGAGAGCGAGGGCGGTACGTTTCGAGAGGATCTCTACTACCGCCTCAACGTCGTCCCGATCGTGGTTCCCCCGCTGCGCGAGCGCGGCCCTGACATCCATCTGCTGGCCACGACGTTTCTGACAGAGGTGGCCGGGCGCATGAGTCGCACGCCGCCAAGCCTCGCGGAGAGCGCCACCCTCTGGCTGGGCCGCCAGGAGTGGCCTGGCAACGTGCGTCAGTTGCGCAACGTCATGGAGCGCTGC
>JAQBWE010000304.1 GCA_027625315.1 Planctomycetota bacterium | reverse complement strand
ATCCGCCGCCCGCCTCAGACGGCCCGACCCCGGACGAGCCGCCCCCGCAGGCACCCGCGCCGCGGCCGGACACCGAGAGCGCCCTCAAGCTCGAGGCCGCGGCGACCTTCAAGGAGCTGGCTCGCCTCGGGCAGTTCGTGTTCCGGTTCGTGGCCGAAGTCGATGCGCGCGGGGAAGACGCAAGCCGCCTGACCTCCGGCAACTTGTTGTTGGCCCACCCCGGCGGGTGGCTCGCGCCGCTGGATCCGGAGACGCTCGACGGCTCGTTCTTCCGCGGCGAGATGGAGGTACCGGGCGGCGCGGTCACATCCATCGCAGGCCAGGAATACTCCGCGGCGACGCCGGCCACCCACGCGCTGCTGAGCCTGTGGGCGCTCGACGGCCACGCGCAACTCGTCACCCCCATCGTGCGGCTCGGACACGCGCGCCCGGACCCCTACACACCGCCGTGGCCGTATGGCATCGGCCTCGTCGGCCCCATCGAGGTCGTGCGCTTCTCCGACGGTGCTTCGTCCCTCATGCTCATCGGCCAGCATCAGGCGCTGGACGGCAACATGCCCACCGACGTCACGACGTCCGTGTCGCTGGGCAGCGATCGTGGTGCCAGCGAGCCCATCGCCTGGAATGGCCTAGACGCGCGTGGCGACCGCACCGTCCTGTGGCCGTTCGTGCGCCGGCTGGCGGTCGACGATCAGTTCACCAAGGGCCAGCTGCGAATCAGCACGACCGCCACGCTGGACGGCAAGCCGCGCGAATTCACGGGCACGTGGCCCGTGCACCGCGTCGAGCCTGAGACCGTGCGCAGCCCCGTCCTTGGCACCTGGCAGCTGAGCAACGGCCCGGGGCAGACCACCCTGCACGACCACTACACGAACCCGCAGCATCGCTATGCGTACGACTTCGTCGTGCTGGAGCGGGGCCGCACCCACAGCGGCGATCCGCATCGCAACGAGTCCTACTTCGCATGGAGCCGCTCGGTGCGCGCCTCGGCCGACGGCGTGGTCGTGGCGTTCTGCGACGGCGAGCGCGACAACCCGGGCTACCGCGGCGCGGTCACCAACTGCCACACGAACCACGTCGTGATCCGCCACGCCAGCGGACTTCACACCGCCTACCTGCACCTGCGCCAGCGCAGCATCACCAAGGGCATCAAGCTCGACAGTCCGGTCACGGCCGGTCAGGTGATCGGCCGCGTTGGCAACAGCGGCGAGTCCTCTGAGCCACACCTGCACTTCATGGCGTTCCGCATCGACGAGACCGGCCGCTGGCGCTCGGTGCCGGTCACGTTTTCCAACGCGTACCACGATGCGAAGGCCAACCAGCCGCTGGAGGGTGTCCCGCTCGGCGGCAGCATCCTGCATCTGCGTGAGGCGCGTTAGCACTCAACGCGTTCTCCACGCGTTCTCCACACGAGCCTCGAGCGCGACGGTGGCGCGGCCCCGCGCGGTCGGCCTGCGCTGCTACTCTCACCCCGCACCGAACGAGTCGCGGAGAAACCCCAGCGTGGCCCAGACCTCTGCCATGGCGCAATATGCCGAGGCCAAGCGTCGCTATCCCGACGCCCTGGTCTTCTTCCGCATGGGCGACTTCTACGAGATGTTCCATGACGACGCGAAAGTCGCGTCCAAGGAACTCGGCCTCACGCTGACTGCGCGCGACAAGGAGCGCAGCATCCCGATGGCCGGCGTGCCGGTGAAGGCAGCGGAGGGCTACCTCCAGCGACTGCTGCGCCGCGGCCACAAGATCGCGATCTGCGAGCAGATGAGCGACCCCAAGACCACCAAGGGCCTGCTCGAGCGCGAAGTCGTGCGCGTGCTTACGCCCGGCACCATCACGGAAGATGAGTCGCTCGACCCGAGCGAGAGCAACTTCCTCCTCGCCGTGAATCCGCCCGCCGCGCGGGCGCGCAAGGGTCGCGTCGGCCTGGCGTGGGTCGACCTCTCGACGGGTCGGTTCCTCGTGGCCGAGCTGAGCGAGGACGCGCTGCTCGACGAGCTCGCGCGCATCCAGCCCGCCGAGGTCCTGCTGCCCGAGAACGAAACGGGCACCGAATGGGCCGCGCGCATCACGCCGCAGCTGGGCACCGCAATCACATTCGTGCCGCCGTGGACGGCTGAGGCCGAAGCCAGCGCGCGCAGCCTCAAGGAGCATTTCCGCGTCGCCACCCTCAAGGGCTTCGGCATGGACCGCATGACGAGCGCCCAAGGGGCGGCGGGCGCAGTGCTTGAGTACCTCAAGGAAACCCAGCTCACCTCGCTCGGCCACGTCACGCGCATCGAGCGCCACGACCCCGCCGGCGTGCTGGTGCTCGGCGGCCCGACGCGTCGCCGTCTCGACCTCGTCAAGCGCGCGGACGGCAGCCGCGACATGACACTCGTGTCGGTCCTCGACCGCACGACGACCGCCATGGGCGGGCGCATGCTGCGCGAGTGGATCCTCGCGCCGCTCACCGAGCGAGACGCCATCGAGCGCCGCCTGGACGGCGTCGAGGAGTTCGTCAAGGACACCTTCCTCCGCCGCGACATTCGCGACGTCCTGGCCCAAGTCCGCGACATCGAGCGCATCCTGGCGCGCGTCGCCGTGAACCGAGCCAACGCGCGCGATCTGCTGAGCCTGAGCCAGAGCCTGGAGACGCTGCCTGCGCTCAAATCGCTGCTCGCAGCGGTGTACTCGCGCGCCCTCGGCGACCTGCGCGAGCGGATCCTGTGCTTCGAAGACCTGGCGGGCCTCCTCGCCAAGGCTCTCGCCGAGAACCCGCCGACCAGCATCACTGAGGGCGGGCTTATCCGCGCCGGGTTCGACGCCAAGCTCGATGAGCTGCGCCACCTCTCGCGTAACGCCAAGGACTGGATCGCCCAGTACCAGGCGAGCGAGGCCGCCCGCACGGGCATCTCGAACCTGAAGGTCGGGTTCAACCGGGTGTTTGGCTACTTCATCGAGATCACGCACGCCCACCGCGACAAGGTGCCGACGGACTACACGCGCAAGCAGACGCTCGCGAACGCCGAGCGCTACGTAACGCCCGAACTCGACGAGTACGAGCAGAAGGTGCTGCGCGCCGACGAGCAGGCCCGCGAACTCGAGCAGCGCATCTTCGCCCGGCTGCGCGATAGCACGGCCGAGGCCATCCCTGACCTCCAGGGCACGGCCGCCGTGCTCGCGGAGCTCGACGTCCTCGCCTGCCTGGCCGAGGTCGCCGCCTCGAACAACTACATCCGCCCTGAGCTGCTCGACGACCGCACGCTC
>JAQBWE010000026.1 GCA_027625315.1 Planctomycetota bacterium | reverse complement strand
GTGCCGGTGGCGATGGCGGCGGGCGTGTGCGTCGTGGTCAGCGCGGTCCCCGCGACGGAGGGGCTGGTGCACGACGGCGAAGACGGCCTGCGGGTGGAGCCCGGCGATGGTCCGGATCTGCTGCGCGCGCTGGCGTCGGTCCTGGGCGACGGGGTCGAGCGCCGCCGCCTCGGGGAGGCGGCGGCGGGCGCGATCCGTGGCGCGTTGCGCTCGGCGTGAGGGTTACTTGTCCGCGTCTTTGGCGTCGGCCTTGGGGTCCACGCGGATGCCCTCGATGCCGAGTGTGATGTAGACCTCGTCGCCGATGCCCTTGAGCATCGTCGTCATGCCGTAGTCGCTGCGCTTGATCACGAGCTGACCCTCGTAGCCGAGGCGGTGGCCGCCCCAGGGATCGGAACCTTCGCCGATCTTGGTCATGCGGAACGTGACCTCGTTGGTCTTGCCGAGCAGCGTGAAGTTGCCGGTGACGCGGTAGACGCCTTCCGAGGCAAGCGCGATGGAAGTGCTCTCGAACGCGATCGAGGGATGTTCTTCGCAGTTGAAGTAGTCCTTGCCGCGCAGGTGGTCGTCGCGCTCCTTGTCGTTGCTGTCGATGCTGGAGGCAGCGATGTCGATCTCGATCTTCGCGTTCTTGAGATTGGCGTCGTCGACGGTGAAGAAGCCGGTGAAGTCGTTGAAGCGACCGTGCGTGTAGCTGACGCCGAGGTGCTTGATCTTGAAGAGCAGGGCGGAGTGGCCTTTGTCGACCTTGTAGTGGACGGGGGCGTCTTCGCCGGAGGCGGGCTGCGCCACGAAGAGGGCGACGGCCAGTAGGGGGATGAGGGCGAGCACGATGGGGGCGCGCAGGTGGCTCGGGAAGGCGGGCATGGGGATCTCCTCCGGGGTGGGGGCTGGAGGGGCCGGGCCCTCCGCTGGAACCCTGATGGTACTTGTTGCAACAAGGATTCCAAGCCTGGCCCCAGCGCCGGGACGGGGGTCCCTCACGCGGTCGACATGTTGCTAGCGGAGGGCGGACTCGAACCGCCGCGAACTCGCGCTGCGCGCTCGTCGCGTCTGCGCCGTGCTCCCTGGGGGGTTTCCCAGCCCTTGGCCGCAGGCACGGCTGTCGAGGTCGCGTCGTGCGCCTTGCAGCCGGGTTCTGCTGATGGCTCGTTCGGCGCTCCCGCGCGGAGTCTTCGTCGCTGCGCTGCCGCGGCTTCGCTCCGGCAAGGAGGGGCTGCGAGCCCCGCCTTGCAATCCACCTCGCCCGCAAGGGGTCGGCCTGACGCAGCGTGCGGGCGTGAGGCTGCCCGGCGGAGGAATCGATGTTGGTAGCGGAGGGCGGACTTGAACCGCCGCGAACTCGCGCTACGCGCTCGTCGCGTTTGCGTCGTGCTACCTGGGGGGCTTCCCAGCCCCCCAGACCCCCAATGGGGTCGGCGCGGCCGGTGCCTCTGAGCGGCACGCGGCGTGGCGAAGGGCGGGAGGATGGTAGCGGAGGGCGGACTTGAACCGCCGACCCCAGGCTTATGAAGCCTGTGCTCTAACCGACTGAGCTACTCCGCCATGACAACAGCGTCGAAACGGTAGAGGCCCACACCCCAAGGGTCAAGCCGGGCCCAGGACCACCTCCGCGGCCCCCCAGCCGGCCCGGGCTACGGCGCTACCGCCCCCTTAGACCGCTTCGGCGCGGCCACCTTCAACGCCTTCGG
Organism: Planctomycetota bacterium; assembly: GCA_027625315.1. Classification (GTDB taxonomy): domain Bacteria; phylum Planctomycetota; class PLA2; order PLA2; family JAEUHO01; genus JAHEIK01. Next base: position 19,115 of record JAQBWE010000026.1, on the reverse strand, counting down.
CGCCGGCACCTTCAACACCAGATCGCCCGTGCCCAAGTCCGCATCCTCGAACCGCAAGCGCGGGTCCGACGACATCCGCATCGTGATCACGCGCACCGCGTCCTTGCCCCGCCGCAGCCGGTACTTCGTCACCGTGCCCTCGCCGCTCGTCACGTGGAACGCGCCCACGATCAACAACACGCGGCACGCCGGATGCTCCGCTCGGTAGTCCACGATCGCCTCAGCCATCGCGTCGTCCCACAGCGACTGCGAACGAAAGAACGACGCGCCTCGCTCCGCACCCATCAGCGCCATGAACCGCTCGCGGTAGGCGTCCTCGAGCACCGATGTCTCTTCCGGCAACAACGCCTGATCGGCCTCCGGCAGGCTCGCCCGCCACGTGTCGTAGTCGGCCTCCTGCTTGCGATACGCCGACACCAACCGGCGCGGCGCGTTCGCCGCAATCACCGCGATGTCGTTGTCCTTGCAGTACGCCAGCAGCGGCCCATGGGTGCGGTCGAAGTCCTTGCCCTGCCGCGCCTGCTTCTTGAACTCCTCCACGTCGATCGTCCCTGCCAGGTAGGCGTCCACCGCCGGCTGCGTGTCGCGCTCGAGGAACTCCATGGCCAGCGCCACCGGACGCTCGTGATCGGCGAGCATCCGCAGTAGCTCGAACTGGTGGCGCGCGCCGACCGCGTGGCCGTGCAACTCGCCGAAGGCGATCAGGTCCACATCACCCCAACCGTCCGCGGCCACGGCCAGGCTCTGCGGCTCGCCCCCCGTCCCCGCGTAGAGGGCCTCCGTCAGGTGCTCAGGCGCCGGCGGCGTGGCCTCGGCCGCCTCGCCCCCCGCGGACGGCGGCGTGGATGTAGGCGGGCAGCAGACGCGCTCGCACCGCATTTGGACGCAGACGCAGCTGGGGAGGGAGGCCAGGACCAGGCCCAGGAGGGCCACGAGGGTGAGATGGCGCATCCCGGCAGGATGCCGGGTCGGCCCCGAAGGGGACAGGGGAAAATCACCCCCCAGGCGCGGGGACTGGCTACAGTGTGCCGTTCCTGAGGAGAATTCCCGTGCCGAAGCCCAGCAAGACCAGTCGCGGCGGTAGCAAGCGCGGCAAATTCAAAGCCGGTAAGAGCCGTAAGGGCTGGACCAAGGTCTCCATGCGGGGCATGTCCACCCGCAAAGACAAGAAGCGCGACTAGCTGGACCGCGCGCCCGCGCGGCCCCCTCGTGATGCCATGCAGCAGCCCGAGCGACCGCCCGCCACCCCCAAGCCGCCGAAGGCGGACCTCGGTCGCTTGCAGATTGCGCGCGGGAACGAGGCGGGGCCGGCGCGTGTGCGCGGCTTCCCCTGGCTGCGCCTCGTAGGGCTGGGCGGCCTCATCGCGCTGGGCTTCCTGCTCCGCGAGCCCCTCGCCGCCCTGTTCTCGGGTGCCTCGAGCGCCCCGCTGCGCACCGCGCGGGCGACCAAGATCGTGCCGGGTCAAGCCGCCGAAGGTGACGTGGCGGCCAATGGCTACATCGTCGCCGATCGCCAGGCGTCGCTCGCCACCGTGCTCTCCGGTCGCCTCGTCGAGCTGGCCGCGGCCGAGGGCGACACCGTCGAGGCCGGCGCCGTGGTCGCCCGGATCCAGTACGACGACCTCGAGGTGCAGGAGCGCCAAGCGCTCGCGGCCGCGGGCTCCGCTGAGGCGCGGCTCTCGCAAGTGCAGGCCCAGACCGCCACCCTGCGCGCGCAGGCCGTCGAGGCACAGAAGGAGCACGCCGCCGCGCGGCTCTCCTCCACGCGGCTCGATGAGGAGATCGCCGCGCAGCAAGATGTCGTCACCGCCGCCCGTGAGCAGCGCGACTACGCCGTGCGCGAGTTCGCCCGCCAGGAGGAGTTGCGCAGCAAGCGGCTGATCGAGGAGGGCGAGTTCGACCGGGTCCGCACAGCGAGCCGTTCCGCGCAGTCGGAGCTCGAAGCCGCCGAGAAGCGCCTGCGCGCCTTGCATGCCGGCCGCGCCGCCTGGGATGGTCAGGTCGAGCGCCGCCAGGCCGCTGTCGATGTGGCCGCTTCGGCCGTGCTGGCTGCGACCGAGGCGGAGGCCGTCGCGCGGGCCGCCGTGGAGGAAGCCAAGCAGGCGCATGAACTCGCGGGCATCCTGCTTGAGAAGACGCGCATCCGCGCGCCGTTCACGGGCCTCGTGATTCGCAAGGACGCTGAGAAGGGCGAGGTCATCGCGCCGACGGGCGCGGGCAACTCGCGCGGCAGCGTGCTCACGATCATCGACCCCACGTCGCTTGAGGTGCAGGTGGAACTCTCCGAGCGCCGCATTGCGCGGGTGGCCGAGGGGGACCGCGCCATGGTGTTCCTCGATGCCGATCCTGACAACGGCCTGCCCGGATCCGTGCGCAAGATCTGGCCGCGCGCCGACCGTTCCAAGGGCAGCATCGAGGTGCGCGTCACGCTCGATACGATTCCCTTGAACCTGCGGCCCGACATGGCCGCGCGCGTCGTGTTCAAGGGCGAGGCCAGCACGGCACCCGTCGGTGAGGCCTACGTCACCGTGCCCACCGCCGCCGTGGTGCGGCGCTCCGGTTCCAGCGTCGTGTTCATCGTCGAGGGCGGCATCGCGCGCGGCGTGGACGTCGAGCGCGGCGAAGTGCGCGGGACCTCGATCCAGATCAAGCGCGGGCTCGAAGGCGGCGAGCTCGTCGTTCTCGATCCACCCGCCTCGCTTCGCAGCGGCGATGCCGTCGAGACGGGACCGTAGCCATGATGCGGCCTGAACACCGGCCGTCGGTCGCATGCTTCACGAACCACCAGAGCTAGGGAGACCGCACGCGATGGGCGACCCCGTCATTCAGTTCCGCGGAGTCACGAAGTCCTACCGCAAGGGCGGGCAGGAACTCGTGGTGCTCGACCACCTCGACATGGACATCGAGGCGGGTGAGTTCCTCGCGCTGATGGGTCCGTCGGGCTCGGGCAAGTCCACGATTCTCAACCTGGTGGGGGGGCTCGACCTGCCCGACGCCGGCGACGTGATCGTGGGCGGCGTCTCGGTGCCTGCGCTCGGGGGCGATGAGCTGTCCACCTGGCGCGCGCGTCATATCGGCTATGTGTTTCAGGCGTTCAATCTGCTGCCCGTGCTCACGGCGCTCGAAAACGTCGAACTGCCCTTGCTGCTGACGCCGCTGAAGAAGGCCGCACGGCGCGAGCAGGCGCGCTACGCACTCGAGATCGTCGGCCTCGCCGATCGGCTCGACCATCGGCCCAAGCAACTCTCCGGTGGACAAGAGCAGCGCGTCGCGATTGCCCGCGCCATCGCCATGGATCCGACGATCTTGCTCTGTGACGAGCCCACGGGCGACCTCGACCGCGACAGCGCCGACCAGGTGCTGGATCTCCTCGGACGCCTCAGCGCTGAGTACGGCAAGACCGTGGTGATGGTGACGCATGATCAGAAGGCCGGCGAGGACGCGCGCCGCGTGATCCATTTGGACAAGGGCGTCATCGCGCCCGTCGACGCATGAACCTCGAGCGACTCGTTCGGCGCCAAGCGCTCAGCCATCCCGTGCGGGCCCTCCTGACGGTGGGCGCCGTGGCCGTGGCGATGTTCCTGCTGTGCTTCCTGCGCTCGATCGTGACGAGCCTCGACGCGGCGGTGAAGGAGAGCTCCGGGCGCCGGATCATCACCGCCAGCGCCGTGAGCCTCTTCCAGGCCCTGCCCGCGTCGTACAGCGCGGCCATCGCCGAGGTGGACGGCGTGGCGACGGTCAGCCGCTTCACGTGGTTCGGCGGCGTCTACAAGGATCCCGAGAACTTCTTCGCGCAGTTCGGCACCGACCCGCAGTTGCTGCTCGACCAGTACCCCGAGATCGAGCTGCCCGCCGAGCACAAGCAGGCGTGGTTTGACGACAAGCGCGGCGCGATCGTCGGGATCGGCATTGCCGAGAAGTACGGCTGGTCGGTCGGCGACACGGTGCCGTTGCTCGGCACCATTTTCCCGCGTGCCGGGGGTGAGCCTTGGGAGTTCACCGTTCGTGGCGTCTACCGCTCGACACGGGCGAACGTGGACGAGATGACGATGTACTTCCACTGGACGCTGCTGGACGAAGCGTTGGAGAGCGGCGAGTCGATGGGTCCGCGCGGCACGAGCGTCTACCTGATCCGATTGGACGACGGCTGGGAGGGCGAGGAGGTGGCGCAGGCCATCGACGACTACTACGCCGGCGGACCGCAGCGCACGCGCACGCAGCCCGAGGCCGCGTTCCAAGCCGACTTCGTCAACATGATGGGCAACCTGCCGACGTTCCTCGGCATGATCGGCGCCGCCGTCCTCGTGGCGATCCTGTTCGGCGTCGTGAACACGATGACCATCGCGGCCCGCGAGCGGCTGCGCTCCATGGGCATCCTCAAGGCGATGGGGTTCTCGGATCGCGTGCCCATTCGGTTGTACCTGATGGAATCCACCATGCTGGTGCTGATCGGCGGCGGCCTCGGCATCGGCCTGGCCTGGCTCACGCAGCCCGGGCTCCGCGCGATGTTCGGCACGTTCATTCCGGTCTACCAGGTCGCCGGCGAGACCTATCTCGCGGCCACCGTGGCGTGCGTCGGCATCGGCCTGCTGGCCGGGCTCATCCCCGCGCTGCGCGCCGCGCGCTTGCGGCCCGTCGAAGCCCTGCGGCGAGGTGCGTGATGGCGCGTCGGCTGGTTCCCTTCTCGTATCCCCTGCGCAGCCTCGCGGTGCGATGGCAGGCCTCGTTGCTCTCCGCGCTGGGCATCGCGATGTCGATCGCCGTGCTGTGCGGCGTGTTCGCGCTGCGCTCCGGGTTCCAGGCCTTGCACGCTGAGACCGGCGCGAAGGACGTCGTCGTGTACATGCGCAAGGGCGCCACGAGCGAGGGCGAGAGCGGCATTCCGCTGGACCGCGTGAACACGTACCGCGTCATGCCCGAGGTCGCGCGCGACGAGCAGGGCCAGCCGCTGGCGGCCGGCGAGAGTTATCTAGCGCTCTTCCTCGCCAAGGCCGACGACCTCGGCCTCGTCAACGTGCCGATCCGCGGCGTTGAGCCCGCGTCCTTGAAAATCCACGGCAAGGCCTTCCGCATCGTGGAGGGCCGTGCGCTCGCCTTCGGCAGCGACGAGATCGTGGTGGGACGGCCCATCAGTCGCCGCATCCACAACTGCCAGCTGGGCGACACGCTGCTCGTGAACGTCACGCCGTTCAAGGTCGTGGGCATCTTCGATCACGATGGGGCCTACCAGAGCGAGATCTGGGGCGATGTGGACCGCATCGCGGCGGCCTTGGATCGACCCATGCGCCAGCGCGTGGTGGCCCGCATGGCACCCGGCGTGGACGTGGCCGCCCACATCGCGCGTATCGCCGATGACAAGCGCATCCCGAGCAAGGCCATGACTGAGCGCGACTACTTCATCGCGCAGATGGGCTTCCTGGGCGATGTGCTCGTGATCCTCGGCAACTTGCTCGGCGGCATCCTCGGCATCGCCGCCATGTTGGGCGCGGCGAACACGATGCTGGCGGCCGTCGGCTCGCGTACGCGCGAGGTGGGTGTGCTGCGCTCGGTGGGCTTTGGCCAGACGGCCATCCTGTTGGCGTTCCTCACCGAGGCGGCCGTGATCGGCTTGGCCGGGGGCTTGATCGGTTGCCTGATGGTGCTGCCGCTCGACGGCATCGAAACGGGCACGATGAACTGGAAGACGTTCACCGAGACCGCGTTCGCTTTCCGCGTCGACGCACCCCTGTTGCTCACGGCCATCGGCGTGTCTGTGGCCCTGGGTCTCGTCGCTGGTCTGGTGCCCGCGTGGCGCGCCGCTTGGCTGCGGCCCGTCGAGGCGATGCGCCGGGGTTGAGCCTGAGCGTTCGCGAGGCAGGGCACATCCGTCGTCGCTAGGATGGCCCCATGGAGTCGCCGCTGGCTGCCGACTGCTTTGTCGAGGATGCCGAGAACCCGGGCATCCCGATCTGCCCCCATTGCTTCGAGGAGATCGAGCTGCCGACGCACTTCTGCGCCCATTGCATGGCGCCGCTCACCTTCTACGCGAACACGGGACCCTACGAGTCGATCTGGGCGGCGGCGTGGATCCTGGCGCGCGCGTTTCAGACGGCGTGGCCGCGCCCGATCCACGTGGTGGGGCAGCTGATCCACACGGGCCCGGCGGCGCTCGGCAGCCTCGGCGCGGCGGTCCTCGGCGCGTCCGTCCTTGGCTCGAGCGGCGAGGTCGGCGGCGCGATCGGCACCGCCGCGGAATGGTTCCTGCTGATCGTCCCGCTGATCATGGGCGTGGCAAGCGCCACCTTCGTGTGCCGGACCTGCAGCAACTGGTTCGCCCGCCGGGGCATCGATCCGTGGCCGCCTGGGGACGACGAGGAGGAGGAGATCGACCCGGAGGCGCTCCTGATCGGACCGTAGTGGCCCCCGCGGGCGTGCCCGCTCGAACGCCGTCCGCTGCGTGCGGCGGCTGGCAGCCGAGGCCCTACTGGAACAGGAGGGCGTGGTAGCTGGGGAAGGGCCAGAGCTCTTCGTCGGTGCGGCGCTCAAGCGCGTCGCACACGGTGCGCAGCCGCCCCATGGCGGGCCGTAGGGTCGAGATCTGGAACTCGGCCTTCTCGGGACCCGCGTGTTCGTCGGGCGCGTTCTTGAGTGCTTGGCGCACGCCGTCGATGGCGGTGAGCGTCTCTTCGATCATGCCGGTGTAGACGCCGAGTTCCTCGCGCTGCACGTCGGCCTTGATGCCGCAGGAGCTGACCTTGGCGTAGGCGTCGGCCATCGTGGCCTGCTGCGCGTACGCAGCCGGCAGGATGCCCGTCTTGGCCATACGAATCATCTGCACGGCTTCGATGTCGAGCATGCGGTTGTACTGCTCGAGCAGGATCGTGTAGCGCGCGTCTACCTCGTGCGGCTGGAAGATGCCGTACTCCGATAGCAGCGTCTTGGCCGACTCGCTGGTGAGCGCGAGGAGCGCAGCGGGCGTGCTGATGGTGTTGGGCAGTCCACGGCGGGCGGCCTCATCGACCCAGGCCTGCGCGTAGTTGTTGCCGTTGAAGACGATCGGCTGGCAGGCCGCGTAGACGTCCCGCACGACGGCCAGGATGGCCTCCGTACGGTCCTCGCCACCGTCGAGGCGTGCCTTGAGGCGCTGCCACATGCCGTCGAGAGCCTCGGCGACGGCCACGTTCAGGTAGGCCATCGACATCGAGCTGGACTGCGAGGAGCCGACCGCGCGGAACTCGAACTTGTTGCCCGTGAAGGCGAACGGCGAGGTGCGGTTGCGGTCGGTGTTGTCCTTCTTGACCTGCGGCAGGACCTCGAGTCCGGTCTGGATGACTTGGTCCTGCACGGCCGCAATCGACTTGCCGGCGAGCAGCGTGTCGAGGATCTCCGTGAGGCGCGTGCCGAGGAACACCGAGATGATAGCCGGCGGCGCCTCGTTGGCACCCAGGCGGTGGTCGTTGCCTGCGGAGGCGACGGACGCGCGCAGCAGGTCGCCGCGCTTGTGTACGGCCTGCAGTGCGGCCGCGAGGAAGTACAAGAACTCCACGTTCTCGTTGGGGGTCGCGCCGGGGTCGAGCAGGTTGCGGCCTTCCGCGGTGCTCATCGACCAGTTGTTGTGCTTGCCCGAGCCGTTGACGCCGGCGAAGGGCTTCTCGTGAAACAGCACGGCGAGGTTGCGACGGCGCGCGACCTTGCGCATGAGGTCCATGAGCATCTGGTTCTGGTCGCAGGAGAGGTTCGTCGCCTGGAAGATCGGCGCGGCCTCGTACTGGTGGGGGGCCACTTCGTTGTGGCGCGTCTTGACCGGAATGCCGAGCTTCCACGCCTCGCTCTCGACCTCACCCATGAAGTCCAGGGCGCGATCGTCGATGCTGCCGAAGTAGTTGTCTTCGAGCTGCTGGCCCTTGGGGGGCGTGGTGCCCAGGATCGTGCGCCCTGTGACCTCGAGGTCGGGGCGGCGATGGAACAGGTGACGATCGATCAGGAAGTACTCCTGTTCGGCGCCGAGCGTCGAGTGCACGACGGAGGTGGGGTGGCCCATGAGTTCGAGCGTGGCGCGCGCGGCGCGGTTGAGCTCGCGCATGGAGCGCAGCAGCGGCGTCTTCTTGTCGAGCGCTTCGCCGGTGTACGAGACGAAGACCGACGGAATCGTCAGCGTGGCGCCGTGCTCGTTGTAGATCAGGAACGCGGGCGACGTGGGATCCCACGCCGTGTAGCCGCGGGCCTCGAACGTGCTGCGGATGCCGCCGCTGGGGAACGAACTCGCATCAGGCTCGGCCTGAATCAGCTGGCTGCCAGAGAAGCGTTCGATCGGACGTCCACCGGAGAGCTCGAGGAACGCGTCGTGCTTCTCGGCGGTCGCGCCCGTCAGGGGTTGGAACCAATGCGTGTAGTGCGTTGCGCCGTGCTCGACACCCCACTCCTTCATGGCGTGGGCAACCTCATCGGCGAAGCCCATATCGAGCGGCTCGCCCGCAGCGATCGTGGACTTGATCGCTTCGAAGATAGGGCGCGGCAGGCGCTTCTGTATCTCGTCCAGCGTGAACGTGTAGCACCCGTAGGTGGCGGAAATGGAACTGCTCTTGTCCACGGCAGGCTTCCTCCCGGTGCTCGAACCCTCAGACCCTCGCGTACGCGTCGTCATGGCTGCTCTCCGGCTTGACCCGGGGGATTCTGCCGCAGGCGGCCGACAACGCCGCCCCACAGGTCCTCATGCCGCTATCAGGAGTAGAGATAGAGGGCGCGCAGGCATTCCACGAAGGGCTCGGACAACTCGGCGGCCGCACCATCCCCCGGGTGGAAGCGCGCGGCCAGGTCGCGGAGGAGCGCTAGCAGGCGCTCGCGAGCGTCCGGCAGGCCCGCCCGCTGGGCGAAGCTGCGCGCCAGGACGTGCTCCATGGGCGGGGCGTCGGGGCGCTCCAGGTCGGTGAGCATGCGCCCCACCCAAGCCTCCATCGCCGCTTCATCCGGGCGGGCGTCCTGCAGCAGGAACGCGCGGGCCACGCGGTCACGCAGGCCGCGGTACTTCGAGCCCGGGCCTTCCCACATCCGCCGTAGCCAGACCTCGCTGCGGGCGTCGCCGCTTAGGTAGCGGTGGATCAGCGCCTCGAGGTACCAGACGGTCACGATCATGACGCCGTCGTCGCCGTACACCGCCGGAGCGATCTCGTCGTGCACGTCGAAGCGTCCCGCCGCGAGCAGACCGACGAGCACGAGCTGTCGGTCCTGTTGGTCGAGCTCGTTGACGGAGCCGTCCAGCGCCGCCGCCGCCAATTCAAGGGCGGCGAGGTTCTCCGACGAGCCGCGCCGGCCGAGCGTGAGGCCAGCGACACACCACACGTCGCGGAAGGTGCGCCGCCAGCGGTCGTCGGCCAGCACCTCCAGGAGGCGCGCGCCGTCCTTGGCGGCGGCCGCGTCCTCCTTGCCCTGCAGGGCGCCGAGCGCGGCGGCCGTGTCGAAGCGCTCGTCGCCGCGCTTACGGAACTCCGCCACGATGAGGTCCATGGGGCGATGCGTGGCGCGCCGGTAGGCTGGGAAGAAATAGCGCGTGGACTCCATCAGATCGAGTTCGCGGGCATGTCTCCGGAGGCGCTCAGCAGCCCACGCGTCGTCGCCCTCAGCCAACGCGAGGAGGCAGAAGGGCTCGAGCACCGTGGGATCGTTGCGGGCCTCGTCTTCCCAGCCGATCGCGTACAGCGCCGTCCGGGCGAAGCGGCGCGCCGTGTCGGGCTTCCCGGGCAGGCTCGGATGCCCCCAGATCTGTTCGATCGCGCGCTCAGGCTGGGCGCTTCGAAACCAGACCCACGTGGCGAACCAGGCGTCCTCGTCCTCGTCGTAGCGGGCCAAGTAGCGCTCGAGGCGCTGGGTCGCCTCGTCAAACACCCCGGCCTGGACTAGGCCTGAGATCTGCTCGCGGGCCTCCCCGCGCGAGGGCTCCAGCAGCATGCGCACGGCGATGGCGCCAAAGACGAGCGCGAGGAGCAGGGGGGGGAGGAAGCGACGCATGGGGGGATTGTGGGTGGAGGAACGCAGGGCACGAAGGGGGATTCCGGGCTGCCAATTGTTGCCTTCCCGCAACGAGGCGCTGGGTGGGAGGCGTTTCGCACTCGAAGTGGGCTACGATTCACGTGCGTCGCCGTGGCAGTCCGCCCGGCCTCGTCGGGAGCACCCCATGCGTTCGATTCCCCGCTCGATCTCGTTCGGTCTCGTGTTCGGCCTCGCCCTCGTCCTCGGAGCCCAGCTCGTTGGCTCCGGCCTCGCCCACGGTGACGACGAGGAGGCCGGCGTGCGGGCCAAGGACTTCAAGGCCTTGCAGGTGCAGGTGGCGGGGCTCCAAGCGCAGGTCGCGTTCTTGCGCGCTCGCGAGGAGAGCCTCACGACCTACTTGCTCGCCAACGAGGGCCGCGCCGATGGGATTGACCGCATCGTGAAGGCCACGCGCCAGCAGGGCTTCGAGAACAAGTCGATCCCCGCCGAGTCGCGGGTCACGTTGCTCGCGGGCTTCGAGGCGCTGGCCGCGAGCCTCCGCGATGGCATCCCGGCGCACTCCAAGGACGAGGCCCGCATGCTGCGCGAACTGCAGCGCCTCGACACCAAGTAGCGCTCAGCGGTCAGGCGTTGCCGCGCGCCACGCCCTGCAGATAGAGCAGCTCGGCTAGTAGCCGCTTGACCGTGCGGGGCCCTTCGCCGGCGCTAGCGTCCGCCGCCGCGGGCACCGTGACGAGCCGCTCGAGATCGCGGTCCTGCAAGGGGCGCAGGACCATGAGGCTCACGGTGCGGACGGCGTCGAGCCAGCCGAGCCAGGCCTCTATGTCGGTGCCGGTCGGCGCTGCGGGCGTGGGCACGCTGCCGACGGCCTCGTGGATCCATGCGCTCTCCAGCCGCCCGATGCGCCCAAGCATCTTGCAGATTGCGGCGGGGTCGCCGCCCGCGCGGGCAGCGGCGGAGGTGTACTCACTGCCCACATCGAGGGCGGCGAGGTAGTGGCCTACCAGGTTGGAGAACCCCCCCGGGGGCAGAAGCGAGCGAATGCGAGGTTGCGGCGTCATGCGGCGCGAATCATAGCGCGCCGAGGCGCGAGCTCCGGCCTGCTGCGGGAGGGCTAGGGCTGCGGCAGGCTACGCCTGCGGGAAGCTACGCCTGCGGGCCACTGGTGCGGCCCAGCCGACGTTGCAGGCGCCCGGCGCGGTGGGCGAAGGCCTCGTAGGCCCGGGTGCCCTCGACAAGGTGTCCCAGCGCCGCCTCAGTCCATTCCAACGCGGCGGTGTGGTCCTTGAGGCGATGCTCATAAAGCATGGCGACCTGCTCGTGGGCCTCTTCGTCGAACGTGCCGGCGCGGGCCACCGCCTGCCAATGCGTGAGGGCTTCCGCGTGCTCACCCGCTTGGCGGCAGAGTCGTCCCAGCAGCCGTCGCAGCGGCCGCTCGTCCGCGGGGGGCGTGTCGAGGCCTGCGCGCGCGCCGAGACCGGCCTCCAGGCACGCGCGGGCGCGCGCGGGTTGTCCGAGGTCGAGCAGTAGCCGCGCCGTGCCGAGCCGATCGCCCGGGGCATCGACGCGCCCGATGGGGTCGTCCAGGATCGCGCCCACGCGTGCGAACAGGGCGAGCATGCTGACGACGTCGATCTCGTTGTGGCGAAACGCGCGCGCGATCGTGCCGCCCCAACCCGTGCGCAAGTAGTCAAACCACGCGCTGGGGATGAGATAGCCGGGGAGATCCTCACCACGCTCAAGTCCGAGCACGTGGCGCTCGAGGACGCCGAGCGAGTGCGAGTGCAGCGTGCTTGACCACAGGCGACGCGCCGGCGGCAGGAGATCGAAGTGCGCCCGCCGCGGTGCCTGCCGGCGATGCATGCGCCAGCGCGTGGTGAGCAGCGGCCAGTCGAAGCTGCGCCCGTTGAAGCTCACAAGCGGCCGCTCGTCGATGTCGGCGGCGACCGCGGTGAGTAGCGCGCCCTCGTCCGGATAGTCGCGCATGAAGTACTGCCGGACCACGAACGCGTCGTCCTCGATCCAGCCAGCACCGACAAGGAACGCGACCGTGCCCGTGCCGCCCGCGAGTCCCGTCGTCTCGGTGTCGAGGAACACGGCTTCGCGCGGATCGAGACGCTCGCGCCCGCAGGGTCCGCGTTCGTGGGCGCGCAGCGGGATCGGGTACTTGAGGGCGGCGGCCAGCGGGTGGGCGCCATGGGCTGCGCTCAGGGCGATGCGCCGCTCCACCTGCAGAAAGCTGCCCTCGGGCGTCGTGCGTGTCGTCGCGCCGACGAGTGTCTCAAGCGCCGTCGGATCGTCGAGCGCGCCCGGCGGGGGCATGGCGTCCCAATCAAAGCGCGCGTCGCTGGCCGGCGGGTGCAGGGTGTGCAAGGGCGTCTCGGCGTCGGCCGCAAGCGGCAGGCGGGGCGGGATCCGGGCCGCGGGCCGTACGCCCAGGGCTTCGAGCCGTGCGCGCAGGGCGTCGTCCAAGCGGGCGCGCACAACCTCCGCGCGTCGAATCGGTTCGTCGCGGCGGACTTGGCGCAGCTTGGGTCCGTCATCGGCCGGCGGCGCGGCGGCGCCGTCGGAGAGGATGCGCCGGATGCGATCGGAGTCCATGCTCACGGACCCCACACCCTACCGGTGGGGGGTGTCGGCCAACTCGGCTTCGGGGGCGGGCGCTGGCGCCAGTTCCGCGAGCAGGAGTTGCGTCAGGCGCGCCGCGAGCCCCTTGGCGCGCGGTCCGACCTCTTGCTCCGGTCCGACACAGGCCGGGCAGCCGCGCGCGCAGGCGCAGGCACCCAAGCGGCTCAAGGCACCGGTCAGCAGCTCGCCAAAGCGCGGATGCAGCGCTTCGGCGAGCCCGATGCCGCCGGAGTACTGGTCGTACAGGAAGATCGTCGGCTCGAACTGATCGGGCGGCACGTCGACCGGTCGGCCGGGCACCGTCGGATGCAGGAACCAGTCGCGGCGCTGATCGCCGATGACCACGCCGAGGTCGCGGCCATCGCACATGAGCAGGAGCGAAGCGAGCCCGTGCAGGAGATTCGCCAGGCCGTGCAGCGCGTCGATGAGGTCGCTCTGCGGTACGCGGTCCGGTACGCCGAGGGCGGCGATGATGGGCTGCGGGATCGTGAGCCAGCTCGACTGCGTGTGGTAGGTGTCCTCCGGCAGGAGGATGTCGCCCCAGCCGAGGTTCTCCTGGGTGTAGAACTTGATCTTCTTGTAGCCAATCGCCTTGCGGACGACCTCGACTTCGCCGTACTCCGCGGAGGAGCCGCCACCGTCGGCCCCCTGCGCGTCGGCCCCCCGCGCGTCGGCCCCCCGCGCACTGCGCAGGACATGCAACACCTTCACCTTCGCGTAGGAGAGGGCGTCGGTGTAGTACTCGCTCTCGACCTTGCGCACGAACGCCTTGCGGCGGTCCCAGTCGAGTTTGTCCACGTGGTACTGCTCGGACTGGAGCATGTAGATGGCGCCCTCGTAGAGGGTCGTAAACGCCCAGCTGTAGTCCACCTCCGCGATGACCTCGTTCTGGTTGCGAGTCGTGTCGACGACGACGAAGTTGGTGGACGTCACGCTGCGCAGCGAGATGTCGGTGGCGGGATAGGAGTCGGCCGACCAGTGCCAGCGGCCGCCGGTGTGGCGCACCACGCCGTGCTCCTCAAGCCAGGCGAGCAGCGCGGCGATGTCCTCGCTGCGCCCGAATGCGCCGCCCGCGGCCTCAGCGTCCTCGATGGGCAGCTCGAACGCCGCGCACTTGAGGTGGCTCACGAGGATCTGCAGATTGTCGGCGTTGAGATGCGCTTCCTCGGGTGAGGCGTCGAGCACGAACTCGGGGTGGTCGGCGATGTACTGGTCGAGCGGATGCGAGCGCAGAACGAGCACGCCGACCGACGCGCCCTGGCGGCGCCCGGCCCGGCCGGCCTGCTGGCGCGTGCTGGCGACTGTGCCGGGATAGCCCGCAATCACGCACGCGTCGAGCGAGCCAATGTCGATGCCCAGCTCGAGGGCGTTTGTGCTGACGACGCCGAGAATCGAGCCGTCGCGGAGGCCGCGCTCGATGTCGCGGCGCTCGCCCGGCAAGTAGCCCCCGCGGTAGCCCACGACGCGCGGCTTGCGGTCGACCCGCGAGCGGAAGAGGTCTTTGAGGTACTTCGTCATGACCTCGGTCACGGTGCGTGAGCCGCAGAACACGATGGTGTGCACGGCTTGCTCAAGGAACCGGCTCGCCACGCGGCGCGCCACGCCGAGGTAAGACGCCCGCAGACCCAGCGCTGCGTTGGCAATGGGCGGGTTGATCATCAGGAAGTGCCGCTCGCCCAGCGGCGCGCCGTGCTCACCGACGAGTTCCACGGGCGTCTCGAGCAAGGACTCGGCGAACTCGCGCGCGTTGGCGATGGTGGCGCTGGAGCAGATGAACACGGGGTCGGAGCCGTGGAAGCGACAAACCCGGCGCAGGCGCCGGATGACGTTGGCTAGGTGGCTGCCGAACACGCCGCGGTAGGTGTGGAGCTCGTCCAGCACCACGTACTTGAGGTTCTCGAAAAGCCGCATCCAGCGCGCGTGGTGGGGCAGGATCGCGGAGTGCAGCATGTCGGGGTTCGACATGACCACGTGGGCGCGGTCGCGCACGACGCGTCGCTCAGACGGGGGGGTGTCGCCGTCGTAGACCGCCGTCCCCAGCAGGGAGCCTTCGCTGCCATCCTCGTGCGTTCCCGGCGCCGCGGCTTGCATCAACGCGAGCAGCTCCGCGGCCTGGTCGCGGGAGAGCGCCTTGGTGGGGAACAGATAGAGCGCGCGCGAGCCTGGGTCCTCGAGCAGGGCCTGGAGGACGGGCAGGTTGTAGCAAAGGGTCTTGCCGCTGGCGGTGGGGGTGACCACCACCACATGGCGGCCCGCGGTGGCGTGGTCATAGGCGGCGCGCTGGTGGGTGTAGAGCTGCGCGATCCCGCGCGTGGCGAGGGCCGGCACGAGGCGCGGATCGAGGTCTGACGGCAGGTCCGCGTAGCGCGCCTCCTCGGCGGGCAGCACGCGGTGCGCGACGATGCAGTCCCGCAGCCCGGGATCGACCGTGAGATCGTGGATCACGCGGCGCACGCCGTCGGAGTCACGCGGTGCGATCACAGCAGGCACCTTCCTCTCGCCCCCCGGAGGCCGGTCCGCCGGGTTCCTGAGGCTACGGGGGGGTGGGGACGCAGCGGGCCCCCGACGCCCTCGTGTGGTAGAAGCCACGCGGCCCGCACGCCGCGGCCCCTTGAGTGATCGAACCATGGCCCGCCGAACCAAGCGCCGCAACCAGCCGGTCCGCCTGCAGCCCCACGAGATCGAGAAGATGCGCGTGGTGGGGCGCTTTGCGGCCGGTCTGCTCGCCCAAGTCGAAGGCCTGATCAAGCCGGGGATCTCCACCGAAGAGATCGACCGCTTCGTGGACGCCGAGACCCGCAAGCGGGGGGCCATCAGCGCACCGCTGGGCTATCCCAAGGGCAGCGCCCACCCGTTCCCCAAGCACTGCTGCACGTCGATCAACCACATCGTCTGCCACGGCATCCCCAGCGCGAACGATGTGCTGCGGGAGGGCGACATCGTGAACGTGGACGTCACGCCGATCATCGACGGGTACTACGGCGACACCTCCCGCACCTTCTGCGTGGGCGCGGTGGACCCTGAGGTTCAGCGCCTCGTGGACGACACCTACGAGGCCATGCGCATCGGCATCGCCCAGGTGAAGCCGGGCGGGCACGTCGGCGACATCGGGCACGCGATCCAGCGCTTCGCCGAGGGTCGTGGCCATGGCGTGGTGCGCCAGTTTGCCGGCCACGGCATCGGGACGATCTTCCATGGACCGCCCACCATCTCGCACGTGGGTCGCCGCGGCGAGGGTGAGCTATTCGAGCCGGGCATGACGTTCACCGTCGAGCCGATGATCAACCTGGGCGACTGGCGCTGCCAGATCCTAGCCGACCATTGGACCGTGGTGACGGTGGACGGCTCGCTGTCCGCGCAGTTTGAGCACACAGTGACCGTCACGGAAGACGGCGTCGAGGTGCTCACCCTCGCCGAGGGGGCGACCTTCGACCTGAACTCGGATTCCGCATGATCGACGAGAGCCGCCTCGCCAAGCTCGCGGCGATCCGCGCGGCCGGCGTCTTGCCGTATGCGGAGCGCTATGAGCGCACGCACACCCTGATCGAGGCCCGCGATCTCGCGGCGGCTCAAGCAGGCGACCAAGCCGCGGCGGGCCAGCCGGTGCGCGTGGCGGGTCGCGTCCTGACGCGCCGCGCGTTTGGCAAGCTCCTCTTCCTGCATCTTCAGGACGGCTCCGGTCGCTGCCAGGTGGTGCTCGACGCCGGCGTTGTGGGTGAGGACAGCGTCGCGCGCTTCCAGGCGTGGGTGGATCTCGGCGACCACATCGGCGTCGAGGGCGACACCGCGCGCACGAAGAAGGGCGAGCCCTCCATCTGGGCGCGCGATTGGACGTTCCTCTCCAAGGCGCTCCGGCCGCTGCCCGAGAAGTGGAAGGGCCTCTCCGATGGCGAGGCGCGCCAACGGGAGCGCTACCTCGACCTCGTGAGCAACCCGGGCACGCGCGAGCGCTTCCGGTTCCGCACGCAGTTCGTGCGCGCGATGCGGCGCTACCTCGACGACCACGGGTTCGAAGAGGTCGACACGCCGGTGCTGCAGACGAAAGTCACCGGCGCGCTGGCCCGGCCCTTTCGGACGCAGCACAACGCGATGGACATGGAGTGCGTGCTGCGCATCGCCCCGGAGACGTGGCTGAAGCAGTGCGTCGCCGGCGGGTTTGACCGGGTCTACGAGGTCGCGCGTTGCTTTCGCAACGAGGGCATGAGCCCGGCCCACCTGCAGGACTTCACGATGGTGGAGTGGTACGCGGCCTACTGGAACTACCGCGACAACATGGACTTCACTGAGGGGCTCATCCTGCACCTCATCGACAGCCTGCTGGGCACGCGCCTCGTGCAGGTCGGGGACGTGCGCATCGACTTCACGCCGCCGTGGCCGCGGGTCTCCATGCGCGATCTCATTCTGGACGCCTGCGGCATCGACTACGCCACGCTCGTGGATGCCGACGCCCTGCGCGCGGCGATCGCGGCGAAGGCCATCCGCCTCGAGGCCGAAGGCCTCGATCGCATGAGCCGCGGCAACCTCATCGACCAACTCTACAAGAAGGTCAGCCGGCCGGCACTCGTCAACCCGGTGTTCGTAACCGACCACCCGATCGACCTCTCGCCGCTGGCCCGCAGCAACGACGACGATCCCGCGCGCGTCGATCGCTACCAACTTGTCGCGAACGGCTGGGAGCTCATCAACGCGTACAGCGAGCTCGTGGATCCGCTCGATCAGCGCGCGCGCTTCGAGCAGCAGGTAAGCGCCCGCGGCGCTGGCGACGAGGACACGTTGCCGCTCGACGAGGACTACCTGCGTTGCATGGAGCACGGCATGCCGCCTATGTCGGGCTGGGGCATGGGCGTGGAGCGCTTCGTCGCGCTGCTCACGGGGCAGGACAACCTGCGCGAGGTCACACTCTTCCCGCTGCTCAAGCCGCTGGATGGCGGCCCGGGCGAGCCGGACGACACAGCGGCGCCGCCCGCCCCGGCCGCCGATGGCAAGCCGACGGAGCAGGCGCCCGCCGAGCAGATGTCCACCGAGCATCGCGCCCTGCTGGGGGCGCCAGCCGACGACCTGGACGACGCCGGCCTCAGCTGGACGGCGGCCCGGGCGCTCTTTGATGAGTGGGTCACGACGCCGAGCCTGCGGCGGCAGATGGAGCACGCCTCCGTCGTCATGGGCGCCATGGCGCGCGCACGCGGCGCCAACGAAGCGGCCTGGCGCGTGCTCGGCCTGCTGCACAACTTGGACTTCGACCGGGTGAAAGAGCCTGAGCGGCATTGCCTCGTCGCGGCCGAAGCGTTGCGCGCGGCGGGCCTGCACCCCGCGGGCATTCACGCGATTGCTGCCCACAACGACAAGGGTCTTTCCGCCACGGGCATCCGCTGCCTCTCGGTGCTCGACCACGCGGTGTCGGCAGCGGAGGCCGTCGTGGGACTCGTGCACGCGTCCAGCCAGGTGCTGCCGTCCAAGGACGTCGCAGACTTGAAGCTCAAGAGCCTCGTCAAGCGGTTCCATAAGGCCGGGTTCGCCGCGAACGTCGAACGCGATTTGATCGAGCGGTGCGCGGGCGCTGGATTCGAGCTGGAGGCGTTCTTGGCCCTGGCTCTCGAGGCCTTGCAAGCGGAGTCTGTGTCATGAGCCAAGTAGAACGTCCGGGCACCGCGCTGGCGCTGCGCCTGCTGACCGGCACGGCCGAGGACTACGAGACCATCGTCGCCGCCTCGACCGGCGGTCTCGATGCCCGCTGGAAGGATTGGCTACTGGAGCGCATGGACGCGCCGCGCGCGGTGCTCGACCTAGCGTGCGGCACCGGCATCCTCTCGCGGCTCATCCTGGATCGCTTCCCGGACTGCCACTTGACGGGCGTGGATCTGCAGGCCGACTATCTTGAGGGCGCACGCCGTAAGGCGCGGGAGCGTGGCGAAACGGACCGCACGACGTGGATCCACTCGCCGGCCGAGGACGCGGCGCTCGGCGACGCGAAATTCGACCACATCGTCACGTGCTACTTGCCGAAGTACGCCGACCGGCCCGCGCTGGTCAAGCGGCTCGCGGAGTGGAGCGCGCCCGGCGCGCGTCTGTTGTTGCAAGACTTCGCGCACCCCGAGGATCCGCGCATCCAGCGCTATCTCGAGAACCACCACCGGATCTGGCTTGAGCGCTCCCGCGCGCGTTTCCCGCAGTGGGAGCAGTGTTTTGACGGGCTGTTTGAGGCCGTGCGCACCAGCCCGTGGACGCGCGATCTGGGACCCCTGCTTCAGGCGGTCGGTTTCGAGCAGGTGGTGCTCCAGCCCCACTCGCACGGGCTCGCCGCCACCCTCGAGGCCCGCTGGCCCGCCTGAGGCGCTGTCCGAACTTGCTACGCCGAGCGGCCAGCACGCGCACAGGGGGTAGGCTGGCGTGACGCCATGACGCCGAGCCCCAGCCCCCATGCCCGCTAGCCTCCCGCCCCGCGCCCGCACGTCGGGCCTGCTCGTGCTCCCGGCCGCGCTCGCGGTGCTCGCGCTCGTGGCCGTCGCGTGCGGTGGGGGTGG
>JAQBWE010000025.1 GCA_027625315.1 Planctomycetota bacterium | reverse complement strand
GGCCTCCGGCCAACTGGGGCCCTGGGACCTGCGCGCTCCGCGCGAACTCCGGAGAGAGCGCGCTGTCTGAGCTCTTCCGACTTGAGCGCGCTCTCGCGCGCGGATGGCTCTCGACTTCGGCCCTCGTGCTCAGGGGACACGCAGTCGATCGATGCGCCCGCGCCGCGCTGTCGGGGTTGCTCTTGATTTCCGACCCGTCACCACTTGCCGCTCGCCAACTTGCCGCAGTCGCCGAAGATGCCGCTGCAACTGCGGCAGTCGAACGTACTCGCGTGGCGACGCTACTCCGGAGCGACAACCGCGCGCTTGCTCTTGATCGCCTCTGTCAATTGGTCGAGCGGCGACCGACAAGGTCGGCTGTCGCCGCGTGCGTGGGGATCCTCTGTAGCAGCGCCCCCTGGGGCGAGGCTGAGCGCGTTGCCGCGGCACGCCTGGCCGAGGCAATCGCCACGGCCGCGCCACTTGCGACTGGGGGCCGCATCCAACGCTCGAACGCCCATGAGTTGCTTAGCGCATACCTAGGGTCGGAACGGCTACCCAGGAGAGCCTACGTAGCACTCGCCCGGCATGCCGGAGTGCGAGAGAGGGCGATCGTGAGGGCCGTGGCCGCGCTCGTGCAGGCACGCGCCACGCTGGGGCCTGCAGCAACGGACAACACTAGAGCGCAAGCCGTACTGCGCTGCGAGCGCCGCGCGCGAACGGCACGCCTATCACGCGTACTGGCGACAGCTCGAGTGACGCGGCGGGCACTCGCGTGGTGGACGTCCGGCGACGTGTCGGGAAGAGGGTTCCTTCGCGCCCTCCGGTTAGCCGCCCTCGCGGACAGCCCACGCTGCTACCTCCAGCTGCAGGCTCAAAGACTGGTCCGGTCACTGGACGCCGGGCAGGTTGCTCGGGCGCGCTGTAACTTGGCGGCTAGGCTGCTCAGAACGGCGTTCCCAGGGAGAGCGCCCGCTCACTTCTCAGCGCAGTTCAATGACGGAAGGCCCACGCTGCATGCGTACGCAGACAGTGAGCGCGCTGATGTTGGCAAACTGTGGTCGGCCCTGGATCGCAATGACTTCAGCGCCGCCATGCGTCCCGCGTGGAGAAGCGCCACTCGCTTGCGCGCCGCTGTCTCCGAACTCTCCCTCGGCGTGTTGGCATCCGGCGCAGACGGGGAGGAATCGTTCGGGAGGCAGCCTGGCCTGCCGACCTATCGAACGGCCATTTGGCAGCGGCTACCGCACTTGCCGAAGTCACTAGACAACACAGTTCCCGCGACACTCGTCGCATTCCTCGACACCATCGCGGCGCGGGCGCTCGCCGGGCAGGCGGTTCCACTGACGGATCTCAAGTTCGCCCAGCGGCGACTCGGCGTGGACGAGCCGTGGGCGTACACACTCATCAGCGCGATGATCTTGCGCGATGCCTTCACGGCGCGGCAGCTGATCGCGGAGGCCGCGCGCTGTCTCGCGAAGGCGATCTCCGCCTATGGCCACCTACGCGCGCTCGCGCGCAAGCACGCCCCAAAGCAACTGCCCCAAGAGCTGCGGCAGTTCGAGGATCGCTGCCGCCAAACCTTAGGACACTTCGACCCACCCATCGCGCCAGGCGAGAGGCCGGTCCAGAAGCTGCGCAACGTCGTACGGCGCATGCCGCTGGCGCGGCCGCGCCCCAAGACGGGTGACACGCTGGACGCTCTAGGTGCCCTCATCCGCATCGGTCGATCCACCGGCGCCTCCGACCTCGAGTCCAGGGTCGTCGAACTCCTGGCTCGCATGCTGCGCGGGCGCGTTCTGTTTCATCGGGTCGGCGACACCTATCTCCAGCGTGAGCCGCAGCGCGTCCATACGCTCAGTTCATGGACGCTCCACAGACTGGAGCGCACTGAGGAGCTACGCGTCCACCGCATTCGCCGCCGGCCTGAGTTCTGGCGTCCCGAGCAACGACGGCCGCGCGGCGTCCTCGTGTTCCCGATCGGCGCTGGCGTGGCGGCCCTGGCTGCAGGGCGCGCGTTTCGAGAACGGGATGTGAGGGCCGTCAGCACGATCCTCGAGTATCTCGCAGCATGCCAGGGTCGGGCCGAAGGGCCCGTCGCGTCCGCTGAGCCGGCCATCGCACCGATCACGCCGGCAGAGATCCCGGGCCTAGTGGGTTCGTCACCCGCCTGGACCGCCGTCCTCGAACAGATCTGGCGACTGGGCCCCACACCCTGCAGCGTCGTGATTCGCGGCGAGACGGGGACTGGGAAGGAGCTGGCTGCGCGCGCACTGCACATGATCTCCGGGCGCGCGGCAGGCCCCTTCGTGCCCGTCAACTGCGGCGCCATCCATCCCGAGACGATGCACGCAGAGTTGTTCGGGCACGTCCGGGGCGCGTTTACCGGTGCGATGCAGAGTCGCACGGGTCTCGTGCGCACGGCTCACCAGGGCACGTTGTTTCTGGACGAGGTCGGCGACATGCCGCCCGCCATGCAGGTCGCCCTGTTGCGGATGCTCCAGGAACGCTGCGTGCGCCCCGTCGGGGGAACGCGAGACATCGACGTGGATGTGCGGGTCATCGCGGCGACGCACGTCGATCTCGAACGCCGCATGGCCGATGGCACGTTTCGCGAAGACCTCTACCACCGCCTGAACGTCATTGAGCTTGACCTACCTCCTCTGAGGGCGCGGCGAGAAGACATCCCGCTGCTCGCCGCCCACATCCTGCGCCGACACGGCCACGGCGACTGCGCGCTTCCAGGCGACGCGCTGGCGGCCCTTGGGCGCTACGACTGGCCTGGCAACGTGCGTGAACTGGAGGGCCTCCTGCGCGCGGCCGTCCTTCTTGGCGACGGCCTCGTCTTGGATCCGCGCGTGATCGACGAGGCGCTGCGAATGCGGCGGCGAGTCGCACCCGCGATCCCGCAGTCGCCTGCAGTCGTCGATCCCCGGGCCGCACGAATCCTCGACCTGGCGCGCAATACCTGGGTCTCCGCTCCCGCCCTGGCGGAGGAGCTGCAGGTCTCAACCCGCACGCTGAATCGAGACCTGCGCTCGCTGGTGGCGCGTGGACTGATCGTGCGCTCAGGCGAAGCCCGCGCCTGCCGCTATCGCGCGCGCGCACGGACGCGTCGCGATTTGTCGTGATTGCCGGCTGAAGGCCCCAGCGGCTGCGTAGCACGCGCAACGATCTGGGCTCGGCCGTGGCACACGCGATGCGTTAGCCCCGCCGGCGTGGACGCGGTCGGGGCCAAGCAATCCTGCCTGGCTCGCCACACAACCCGGCTGCGTCCCGCCGCAAGCGTTCACCTGTGTCGCCGAGCACGTGCGGCTCGCCGGCTGCGGGCCGTGGACTCGCCGTCTTCGTCCTCAAGTGAAAGGACCACGAGTCGTCCTCGACGGCTTCGCCACGACCTCGCCACGACGACCCGGTTGCCTGCGAACGGGCCCTGATCCTGCGATGGGTTGGCATCCTACGCGGCGCCACGCGCACCGTGCCCCCGACCGGGGTGAGCGGTTACGTCCCGCCACTCACGTTCACGGCAGGCCATGTCCCGGCAGTCCATGTCCCGGCAGTCCATGTCCCGGCAGGCCATGTCCCGGCAGTCACTGCCCGACTTGAAGGAGCCGGCCGTCTTGCCTAAACCTCGTAGGGCGAGTCCTGCGGTTCCGAGGGCGGCAGCGGGTGGTCGGGCAAGGCGGCGATCTGACGCATCCGGCGACGCTGGAAAAACACGAAGAACACCATGGAGACGATCGCCAGCGCGATGAGGATCGTCCATTGGAAGTCGCGCCACAACAGGTGGAACCAGGGATCAGCCTGCTCCTCCACACGCGTGTTCCACACCGCAATCCAGTAGCCGAGCGAGCTGCCGGTCTCCGCGTACACGAGATCGTCGAACGGTGTCGAGCCGCTGGGCGAAGCCTCGTAGCCGGGCGTCTCCACAATCTGGCGCAGCAACTTCTGGAACACGTCGTCGCCGCGCTCCTTGCGGAAGAACCGGACAAACGACAGCGACTGCTGATACGCGAGCGAGGCGTCGCTTGCCTCCTCCGGCCAGGACTGCGTAATGGTGTCGAACTTCAACAACCAGCCGAAGCGCGCGGCAAGGTCGAGCTGCGCGCCGGCATCGACGCTGACCCCTCCGCCGATGTCTTCCGCGAGCCCCTCTTCAACCCACAACGGAAGGAGGCGCACGCGCGGCCCCGCGCGGCGGCTCCACGCCAAGTGCACCCACTCGTGGCGCAGGGTGGAGACCATGGGATTCAGCGGGCTCACATCCACACGGTCGGCACGCAGGACGATGCGCGAGCGCGAGCCCTGGCACACGCCGGCGGCCCACTCGGGCACGCTGGCCGCGGTCTCCTCGCGGATGCGCGCCAGGCCAGAGACCACGACCACTTCAGCGGGTCCGCCGGGGAACTCGAAACCCAAGGCGGCCTCAACCTCGCGCCGTACGCCCGGAAGCCGCCTGGCCACGTTCTCCCCGAGAGCCTCAAGGCCGTCGTCCCAGCGCACGCGGTGGCCGCCATCGACCACGCGTTCGCCGGCCCACGCGTCCCGCCCAGCAAGGCACGCCGCCAGGAGAACCAGCCAGACCAAGGGGCGGAGACAGGGCAAGAAATCGACTCCCGGGCACGCATGCTAGCCCGCAACGCTGGTGCATTCGCACGACGCGCTTGGGCCGGGATGTCGAGGATTGTGAACGCAGCCGGCTCCCGGCGCGCACCAGCTGGAACGCCTAAGTGTGCGCTACAGAAGGCGTTACACACAAAGTGTCGGCTCAGACGACCTCTGGCCCGGTCCGTGCGTAAGACCGGTTCTCCAGCACGAAGCTGAGCGGGTGGGACACCCGCCGAGCAGGCCGGAGTGCGACCGAGGGTGACTGAGACTAGGGAACGAGGCGAGGCGCAAGCCTCGCCTCGTGTCTTTTTTGGCGCGCCTAAGTTCGAACCGTAAGGACGCTGCAGGTGGCCTTGCGAATCACGCGCTCCGTCACACTGCCGATGAGGAAGTGGTCGAGCTTCGACCGGCCGTGGGTGCCCATGACGACGAGGTCCGGATTGAGCTCACGGATCACGTCGAGGATCGCGTACGCCGGCTTGCCTTCACGAACGAGCATCTCCAGCTTCGAGGGCCCGCGGCCCTCGGCAAACTGCTTCAAGCGCTCGAGCGAGAGTTTCTTGATGCTCTCGATGTCCTTGCGGTGCGGATAGATCCCGAAGGTGCCTTCCGTCACGGCCGGCAAGTACTCGACGACGTGCAACAACGAGAGCGTGCCGTCCGCAGCCAATACGGAGAGGGCCGTTTCGAGCACGTTGGCGGAATCCTCAGAGAAGTCCACCGGGACGAGGATGTTTTGAAAGCCCTGCACGGTGACTCCCTTGGATTCGCCCAGGATACAGGTTCGTCCGCGAAATGGACCTGCCCCGACGCTACGCCTTCGCGGAGACCGGCGGCTTGGGTGCGACGAGGGCATCGCCTGCCACGACGCGCCTGGCGTTCAGGAAGTCCTTCACGGCCATCTCACGACCGCCCGCCGGCCGCACACGACTGACGCGCAGCACGCCCTCAGCGCAGGCCACGTCCAGGCCCTCCGCAGAGACGGCGAGGATGGTTCCGGGCTTCACGTCGACCGGCACACCTTCGGGGTCGAGAGGCCCGGCCGGCACGTCGGCCGCCTCCAACACCTGCGCCTCGAGCACGAGCAGCGCCAGCGGCTCGTGCTTGACCTTGGGCTTCCACGCGGTCTGAGCGCCGGGCCACGAGGTCACGGAGCGAATGTGATTGCGCACGGCGGTCGCGCTCAGACTCCAATCGATCAGGCCATCTTCCTTCGCAAGCCGACCCACGTACGTCGCCGATTCGTGATCCTGCTCGACGGGCACGAGTGACCCGTCGAGATAGGCCGGGAGCGTGCGCACGAGCAAGTCTGCAGCGGCATCGGCGAGATGCGCCGTGACAACATCTGTCGTGTCGTCGGACCCGATCGGAACCGTGCGTGAGGCGAGCACCGGACCGCGATCCATCTGCGCGTCCATCTTGAAGATCGTCACACCCGTCTCGGTGAGGCCGTCGCGCACGGCCGCGGCGACGGGGCTCGCGCCGCGGTACGCGGGCAGTACGCTCGTGTGCAGGTTCACACAGCCGTGTTCCGGCAGGGCCAGTAGCCAAGCACCAAGCTTCTGCCCAAACCCCGCGGTGATGATGAGGTCGGGCTTGACGTGTTCGATCTCATCGCGCGACGTGCGTCCGTTGACGTCGTTCGTGCGGTGCAGCGGGATTTGGAGCGTGTCCGCCTCCTGCGCCAGGGGCACTTGCTGCATGCGCCGCCCTCGGCCGGCGCGCCGCGGGGGCGGTGTAACGATCAGGCGAGGCGTCATCCCGGCTCCGACCAGGCTCCGGAGAGCGGGCACGGCGAAGTCGGGTGAACCCATGTAGACAATGCGGGGACCGTCGTACTCATGATCTTCGAGTTCGATGTCGTCGATGAGGTGGGCCGCAGCATCGCCGGGTTCCTCACCGGCTGGCGTGAGGGCTTCGGGGCGAATCTCGACGTAGATGTCGCCGAGTCCGTCCTGCATGACGCGCACCTTGTTGAGCTTCATGAGCTCTAGCAGGGCGAGGAATGCGCCGATCACGATCGTGCGGTCGGGCTTCGGGCCGAGCAGACCGCGGAAGTTCGTGCGGCCGCCGACCTGCGTGAGCTGGTCGAAGATCTGCCCCACGAAGTGCGTGATGGGCAACCGCTCCTTCGCCATGTGGACGACGGTGTCGCCGCCTGTCTCCTTGAGCAGGCGGGCGAACGTCGAGACCAGTCCGTACAGGTCGAGCTCCAGCAACTCGTCCTGCGCCGGCGCTTCCTCCTTCGGCTTGGACAGGCGGATCGGCGCCTTCTCGAGCTGCGCGTCCCAGCGGGCGGCCAACTCTGAAGAAACGCCCTTGTACTTGCGGTACTCGAGGAGCTGCCGCACGAGGTCCAAGCGCGGATCGATCTCTTCGAGGTCGACCGGCTCGTCGCGAGGCAGGAGAGCCCGGCTCTTGAGGACCAGAAGCTGGCTGGCCATCACGAGAAACTCGCTGGCCTCGTCCACGTCGAGGGTCTTGACCTCGCCTCGACAGATCGCGAGGAACCGGTCGGCGATTCGCGCGATCGGGACTTCCGAGACGTCCACTTCCTCCTGCTGCACGAGATACAGCAAAAGATCTAGCGGACCCTGGAAGCTCTTGATGTCGACCCGGAGTTCGTCCATGCGCGCGTTGACTCCCTGCAAGTCGTTTCTGGGCAACCGTTTAGATCGGCGACTTCGTCCGACCTGGAGGCCTCCGGGCAACCGATCCTACCCTGGAAAGCCCCCGGTTCACGCGCGGCACAGGAAGGGCCCTGCGCGCCCGAATTCGTAGAATAATGCCCCTCTTGAGGAACCCACCCATGGCGTCCGGCCCGCTCCCCATCCGCCTGCTCGCCATGGATGTGGACGGCACCCTCACCGATGGCCGCATCGAGCTGGCCGGCGACGGCCAGGAGCGCAAGACCTTCCACGCGCGCGACGGGCAGGGCATTCGGCTCCTCCCCCTCGCCGGGATCACGCCGGCGATCGTGAGCGGGCGCGCCTCAGCCCTGACGGCGCGCCGCGCCGCTGAGCTGGGAATCGTCCACGTCCACCAGGCCGAGGGTGACAAGGCCCGCTGCCTCCTCGCCCTCTGCGCCGAGCTCGGCCTCGAGCCGGCAGAAGCCGCGTTCATGGGCGACGACCTCAGCGACATCCCGGCCATGAGCATGGCCGGCTGGTCCGCCGTGCCCGCGGATGCCGCATCGGAGGCGCGCGACGTGGCCGACTACGTCACGCACGCCGCGGGCGGACACGGCGCTGTACGCGAAGCCATCGAAGCGCTTCTCCGTCGCGAGGGTCACTGGGAAGCCGTGTTGGCGACCTTCCGCTCGACGAGCACCGAGGTCACACCGTGAAGCGCCTCGCGCTCTTCCTTCTGTTCGCGACCGCGGGCACGTGGGCGGTGGTCCACTTCGCAGGCGGACTGCAGGGCACCGCCGCGCCGCAGGCCTCGGCTGACCTGCCGCGCATCGACACACCGCGCGGGCCGCGCCCGAGCATCGAGACGCCCGGAGGCGAACTCGATATTGAGCGCGCGAACCAGATCACGCAGATGGCGCCGCCGGTTCGCATCGTGTGGAAGGACCGCCTCTCCGACGAGACGATCACCATCGACAACTTCCAGCCGTGGCGTTGCACGGCGCGGGAGGTGACGCCCCTCACGCTCGCTGGCACCGGCGGGCAAGGCGCGCGCCTGCGCGATGTCGTTTGGGAGAGCTACCGGGACCCGGCGACTCGCTCCGAAGCCATCGCACTCCGCGATGGGACGGGCGGCGAACGCTACGCGGCACTCCTCCATCAGCGCTTCCGCGCAGGTGAGGCGCGCATGATGGGGCGCTTGGGCGAGGCCATGGCCGCGCTGCGCGCAACGAATCCGGCGGATCGCGGTCTCGGCGACACCGTGCTCGAGCTCTCGCGTGATCTCGTAATTGAGGACGACCAACAGGGCATCGTGATCAAGGGCGCACCTGACGCCACGCTCTCCGTGTATCCCGAACAAGAACGCGCCAGCGGAACCGGGGCCTTCACACTCACGCACGAAGCGCTGACGCTCACAGGCAACGGCCTGCGGCTGGATCGCAGCCGCGAGCGGTCCTACATCCGCGTCGAGATCCTGCGGGATCCGCGCCTCCACATCGTGGCGGCCAACGGCACGCCCGCCACAGCAGGCGCGTTCGACTTCGGCGCGGGCGAGTTCCGCCCGACCAGCGTCACCTCAGAAGGTTCCGCCGTCTTGCAACGCGAGGAGGGACGACGCGAGACCACGCTTGACATCGAGTTCCATGATCGCGTGCATGTCGCCCAGGAGGGCGGACGCACGATGCTCGCCGGCCGCGCGTCCCTGTCCGCCGCCCGACGTCTCTCACCCGGCGTCGACGATGCGGGTTGGGACCTGCGCCGCTTCAACGCCGACCGGCACGTCACGATTCACTATCCCGGGCGAACGCGCCGGGGCGAGGCGTTCCTCGCGACGATCGATGCTGAACGCCTGATCCACGACGTGCCGTTGGACGGTTCCGAGCCCACAACGATCTTCGAACAAGACGTGGACATCCGCATGCGCGGCGAGCTCGCACTGCTCGGCCCCGAAGGCCATCTGCGCGCGGCGTGCTCAGACCGCGCCTGGATCGGGCCCCTACCGGCCGGCGCCCCCGACGGCGGGTTGGACCGCACGCTTCTGCGGCAGCTCGCGCTGCGCGGCAACGCACGCATTGAGCGCATCTCCATCGGCACCGAACTCATCGAAGATCGACTGCACGCGGACGTGATCGACCTCGTCGTGTGGCCGCGGGATGACGACGAGGCCGGCGGCGCAACGTCAGGAGAGCTTGAAGACTCACGCATGACGGCCGTGCATTTCGCTGCGGTCGGCAACGTGCACATCGAAGGCGCGCAGATCTCAGGCGACACGCGCCGCATCGTGGCCGACCAGCTGCATACGCAGGCGCCCCGGCTCTTCGCCGAGGGCCAGGGAACAACCTTCACGTTCCGCAAACTCGCCCGCGACGAGGGACTCCTCGGCCCCTCCCAGCCTGGCCCGACGCCGCGCGCAGATGGTTCGCGTGCGCCCGAGGGGCGCTGGCAGATCGATACGGTCGTGGCCAACGGCGAAGTCGACATCAACACGAGCCTCGGCGGACCTGCGCTGGGCATCGCCGCGCACCTCGACGGCGATGAGATCACCTACGACGGCACGAGCCGCCTCGCGCGCGTACGAGCCCTCGGCGGTGCACCCGTGCATCTGACCTGGAGCGCTTCGCCAACAGACACCAACACGCTCACGACGCGCGAGATCTCCGTCGACCGCGCTTCGGGGCTGGTGATCGCCACGGGCGGCGTCGAGGGCGAGCTGTTCGTCGCCCGCGACGGCAAGGGGAACCCGTTTCGAAGCGGCGGACTCGCCGCGGGCATGGGTCCGGTGCTTGACGGGGCGGAACTCACGGTGCGCACGGATCAGCGCATCGACATCGAGCTCGCGCGCGTTGATGCCAACACGGCGGCGCCCCTGCGTGGCGCCAAGCAGTGGATCCGCATTCAAGGCCCCGTCGTCACGGAGCTGCGCGCTCCCGACCGCTCCGTGGATCGCATGCGGTCTCTGTCGCTCGATGTGTCGCTGGTGTACGACTTTGAAGACGCGCGTCAGTCCGACCCGACGGTCGTTCCGGCGGCGCGCGCAGCCGAGCGTCGACCCGACAACGAGCGTCCCGCGCGCGCGGCGCCCGCGCTCGAGCGCATCGACTTCAGGGCGAACTCCGTTCGGATCGACCTGGCCGACGGGGAAGCTCGCCACCTCACGGCCGAGGGCGGCGTCGATCTGAAGGGCCGCGACAGCCACGTCACCGGCCAACGCCTGACCTACGACGGCACACGCCGGCGCATCGAGGTGTTGGCCGGCTCAACGCCCGCGCGGGCGCTCCTCGGCGTCAAGCGGCAGCGCAGTGAAGTCCAAGCGGCTCGACTCGCCGTGGACATCCACGAGGGTCGCGTCGTGCGCCTTGAAGCCCACGCGCCCCGCGGCGGGACGAGCGACGTCCACCTCTACCGCGACGTGAAGACGCGGCCCGGTGAGGTCGAGTGGGTCGCCATCAAGTACGAGGGCACGATGGTTGCCACGGCCACGCGCCTGACGACGGAGCGTGTGATGTTGGTGCGGCGCGTGCGCAAGCCCGGCTCGGATGCGTTCGGGCAACCGGTTGTCCTGCGTGCACCCGTCATGGTGGCCTCGGGCACCGGGCTCCTGGCAACAACCGAGGACGAGCGCCGGCTGGAATCGATTGAGGCCCTGGCGCGAGGGACCGGTCCCGGCAGCGAGGTCAACTTCGTCTATGGCGAGGGCCAGGAGCGTACGGAGGCTTGGGGCGAGCGGTTCATTGTCGAAATCCAGAGGGACCGCGCCCGACTTGAAGGCCGCCCCGGTCGCGATGCGCGCATCGTGCGCGCCAACTCGCTCACGATGGACGAAGCAAGCATCGAGTTTGACCTGACGACGAACTTGCCCACATTCATCCCCGGAAGCCGCATTCATTGGAAGCAAGGCAACGGCCGATGAACGCGACGATCGCCTTCCTCGACTTCGGATTCTCAGAACTCATCCTCGTCGGGATCGTCGCGCTGCTCGTGTTCGGCGGCAACCTGCCCGACGTCATGCGCACGCTGGGGCGGAACTACGCCAAGTTTCGACAGACGCTCCGCGAGTACACGGCGCCGGTCCGCGACGAGATCAACCGCGCTCGCGACTACAGCACGCCGCGAGGCATCGTCAGTCAGCTCACGCGGGATGACGAACCGGACACGCCCGACACGTCGGGGTTCGACGATGTCCCGCCGCTCATCACGACAACGAAGGATCCGTCGCCGGCGCCTCGGCCGGCCACGCCACCGCCCGCACTCGATGAGGGTCCGCCTGTCTGAGCCACGCGGGATTGGGGCGCCCTGGCCCGTACCCGTGACTACTCCGTCGTCGCCTCGGGCAGGATCTCGTCCTTGATTGCCGCATCGGCGGAGTCAAACAGCGACTGCCAGCCCTTGTCGGAGGTGGCGTCCACGACCTTCACGTGCTCGCGGACCATGTTCTTGACCACTTCCGCGTCGGCCACGAAGAAGAAGATGGCGGACCCGAAGGCCTCGCGCAGGGCGGCAACGCAATCGCGACTCGGCGGCTCAGCCACCGCGAAGGACCACGCGCGTCCGAACCGATCGACGGGCAGCACCTGGTACTGGTAGAGGGTCGCGGCCGACATGCCGTCCATGATCGAGTCGTCAAACTCGTAGCCAGCTAGCGGCAGCACCGGCATCTGGTAGTGCCCGGCGACGACCTTGGTTAGGTCCCACGCAGACATGTGGCCAGCATCGACCACCGCGTATCCAAAGGCCTCACCCGCCTCGTAGGCGGACTCCGCCAACTCATCGGCGAGCTCAGCAGAAATGATCCCCTGCCCGACGAGTACGTCGCGTAGAGATCGGCGATAGAAGCGCTCGTAGCGGTCCATGGGCTGGGTTCCTTCCGCCGGACCTATCGACCAGCGCAAGCGCAGCCATGAAGCGCTTCCCGGGCGCCCCCTCACGGGCCGCCGGCGGGGGCTGGATAGCCCCATTATCTGGGCGTAGCCGCCGTGCTCTGCGCGGCGGGGCCGCGCGGGACGCGCTAGATATCGAGCTCAGTGACCTCAAGGGCGTGCTTCTCGATGAACTCGCGACGGGGCTCGACGCTCTCCCCCATGAGCAACCCAAACAGGCGGTCGGCCTCGCCAGCATCGCTGAGTGTGATGCGCATGAGCGTCCGCCGGGCCGGATCCATGGTCGTGTCCCACAACTGGTCGTCGTTCATCTCGCCGAGACCCTTGTAGCGCTGCACTTCAACGCCGCGCTGACCGGCCTTGCGAACCGCCTCGAGCACGCCGAGGAGCGAGGCGACCTCGCGGTCCTCCACACCCTGGGCGCGCACCTTGTAGCGAGGCGTCGGTGTGTCCTCGACCTCGGCCCAAGTTGTGAGATCCGCGCCGAAACCAAGCAGCGCCTTTACGTGCGACTCGATTTCTTCCTGCTCGTAGATGCGTCGAATCACGACGTCGGCGCCCTCTTCGGCATCCGTGTCGTCGTCGACCTCAGTCACGCTGACCTCTTCGCCGCCGCGCAGAGCCTCCTCGGCCCGAATGAAGGAGCGAATGCCCTCCTCGCCACGCACGAACATGCGGTTCAAGGGGTTCTTTGACGACCACACGAGGGCCGACGGAAGACTCCCGTCCTCGAGCGCTTCCTTGAGGAAGCCCTGCATGCTCACCCCGTGCCGCCGCAGGGTGCGCTCGAGATCGGCCAGGCCCGCAAGCGTTGCCGCAAAGTTGCGCAAGCGAATGTCTTCAATCGGCTCGGAGCCCACGCCCTCGACACTCAGGCCCGCCGCACCGACCTCCTGCAGATACACCTGCAGATCCTCTTCGTCGAAGATGTACCGCTCGCTCTTGCCTTTCGAGACCTTGTAGAGCGGCGGTCGGGCGACGTAGATGCGGCCGCTATCGATCAGCGGACGCATGTGGCGGAACAGGAAGGTCAACAGCAACGTGCGGATGTGGCTGCCGTCCACGTCCGCGTCTGTCATGATGATCAACTTGCCGTACCGGCACTTGGACTCATCGAAGTCCTCCGAGCCGATGCCGGTGCCGACGGCCGTGATCAGCGCGCGGATCTCCTCGTGGCCGAGCATCTTGTCGATGCGCGCCTTCTCGACGTTGAGGATCTTGCCTCGCAACGGCAAGATCGCCTGCAGCTCACGATCGCGGCCTTGCTTCGCAGACCCGCCCGCCGAGTCGCCCTCAACAAGGAAGATCTCGGTGTGCTCAGCGTCTCGACTGGAGCAGTCGGCCAGCTTGCCAGGCAAGCCCCCCCCGGACAGCGCGTTCTTGCGTCGAACAAGATCGCGCGCCCGCCGAGCCGCTTCGCGGGCAAGGAACGCTTGCATGACCTTGTCGAGGATCGCCCGCGACTCGCGCGGGTGCTCCTCGAGGTAGCTCTTCATACCCTCGCCCCAAACCTTCTTGACGATGCCTTCGACCTCGCTGTTGCCCAGCTTGGTCTTCGTCTGCCCCTCGAACTGAGGCTCCTGCACCTTCACCGAGAGCACGGCGGTCAGCCCCTCGCGGAAGTCATCGCTCAGCGGCTTGTCGTCAGGCTTGAAGAGGTTCTGTTTGCGCGCATACGCCGACAAGGCGGTCGTCAGCGCGGCCTTGAAGCCTGTGACGTGCGTTCCACCCTCGACAGTCCGAATGTTGTTGGTGTAGGACTGCAGCGTCTCGGAGTAGCCGTCGTGGAACTGCGCTGCGATCTCGACGACAACATCCTGCTCCGTGCGCTCGATGTAGATGATGTCGTCATGCAGAGGCGTGCGGCCGCGATTGAGCCGCTGCACGAACGCGGCGATTCCGCCCTCGTAGCTGAAGGACTCTTCCGTGGGCGGGTCGGTGCGCTCGTCGACGAACCGGATGTTTACGCCGCGATTCAAGAACGCGAGCTCGCGGAAGCGCGAGATCAAGATCGAGGCGTCAAACTTGAGGTCCCCGAAGATCTGCCGGTCTGGCTTGAAGAACGTCTTGGTGCCCGTCCGCTCGGTCTTCCCACGCTTCTCCAGCGGAGCGAGCGCGTCGCCGCGCCGAAACGCTTGGAAATGGACGTGTCCGTTTTGGTAGACCTCGACTTCGCACATCTCGGACAAGGCGTTTACGACGCTCGCGCCCACGCCATGGAGGCCGCCGGACACCTGATAGACGTCCTTCTTGAACTTCCCGCCAGCGTGCAGCTTCGTCATGGCGACGGTCACACCGGACACGCCCTGATCCCGGTTGATCCCCGTCGGGATACCGCGCCCGTCGTCCACGACGACGATGCCATCGTCGCCTGTGATGCGAACCACGATCTGCTTGCAGTACCCCGCCATCGCCTCATCGATCGAGTTGTCGACGATCTCGTACACCAGGTGGTGCATGCCGCGGACGCTCGTGTCGCCGATGTACATACCCGGACGACGACGTACAGCCTCCAGCCCCTCGAGCACCTGGATATCGTCAGCGGTGTACTCACCCCGCGGACTCGGCGCGGGGGCGCCTGCGCCTGTCAGATCACCTGTGCCTGTCAGATCACCTTGGCTTGTCGGATCAGCAGTCATGAACGTTCTCCACCCGCAGGCTTGGACGAGGCCGCTGGATCGGACAGGAATCGGATTCCGATCAGCGGTACGGTGGGCAGCGCCGCGCGCATGACGGCGAGGATGCGCTCCCGATGAAAGTTGGTGAGTTCGTGGCGCAACGCTTCGCTGGCCACGGCGACTTCGAGCACGCCTCCTTCAAGTCGCAGAAGGTTCGTCTTGCCCGACCACCCATCTTCGCAGGCCGCGTCCCAGGCTTCGTGCACGGACTGGGTGATGCGCTGAGACGGTAGCCCGAGCGACCGAAGCGCTGCACCTACGAGTTCGCTTGCAGGCCGCGCGCGACGCGCACGACCCGCCGACTCGGGCGGGGTGGGACCAGGCAAAGCCATCGAATCGTTGAGCTCCCGCTACTCCAACGCGACCGGCATGATCACGTACACGTAGGAGCCAAGCTCTTCCCCACCATCGCTGGTGAGATCGGAGAGCGTGACCGGAGCCTTGCCATCGGTGAAGCGGACGGTGATCTCAGCGGCGGCGTCCATCACCTTCAAGGCGTCCTGTAGAAACTGCGGGTTGAACCCGATCCGCGTAGGCGGACCCTCGTAGCGGACCGGCACTTCAATCGTGGCCTGTCCGACCTCCACAGCACGGCTCTTGAGGGTCAGCGTTTCGGGGTCGATCAGAACCTCGATGGACAGAGCATCGCGCGTGGTCATGAGCGACGTACGCCGCAGCCCCGCCGCAAACTCCGCGGTGGTGACCTCGAAGGAGTACTTGGAGGACTTCGGAATGACATCCTCGTAGGCGGGGAACGTGCCATCAATGAGGCGCGAGACCACCAAGGCGCCGCCAGCGCGGAAGAGCACCTGGCGCTCCTCGACGGCAACCGAGACCTCACCAGAGGCATCCGAGGTCGCCAAGACCCGCTCGAGCAAGCCCAAGCCCTTCGGACCGACGATGACGCGCACATCGCGCGCAGCCTTCTTGGCGAGGGTCCCCGCGGCACGAGCGAGGCGCCGGCCGTCCGTGGCCACCATCTCGATCGACTTGCCCTTGATGTTCAGGAGCACGCCATGCAGCGCGAAGCGACCAGCCTCGGTCGCCGCAGCGAACCGAGTCCGACGAATGAGGTTGCGGAGTAGTCCGGCCGGCACGGTAGCCGCGGCGGTCTCCGGGAAGTACGGCAACCGCCGAAACTCCTCGATGTTTTCACCGCGAACCTTGAAGTGGCTCCGACCGGTATCGACCGACAGGTTGCCCTCGCGCGTCTGGAGCGTGGTCTCATCTTCGTCGACCTCGCGCACGATCGAGAGCAGCCGGCTGGCGGGGACGACCAGCGAACCCTCCTCGGCAACAGCGGCGTCGTCCAGCTGGTAGCGGATGCCGACGTCGAGATCCGTGGCTTCGAGACTTACGCCGGTTGCTTGACTTGCGTGGAGCGCGACGCACTCGAGGATCGGCTTCGGGCTCTTCGAAGCGGCTACGGCCGCGCCGTGACCGATACCTTCGATCAGAGCCTGCGTCGGGAGTGTGACCTTCATGTCGAAGCCTCCTCTGGGGTACTACCCTGAAATCAAAATAGAGAATTGGTCGTCGTCGTAGAGGAACGCGTCGCATTCTCTTTGGCGCGCACCCCAAAGGTCGGAAAACCTTGCGGCCAAAGAACTTATGCCAAGACGAGCCCTGTGGGAAACGCCCCGGAAACCGACCCGTAGTGTACGGACGCGGGGGTACGGATCGGAGGGAAACCAACCCCTCCCCCCGGCGCTGGGGCGGCCACATCCCGAGCTGTGCGACCTCTCCCCAGGGACCACCACAGGCTCCCCCCGGATTTGCCCCCGGGTTCCCACACAAATGCGACCGTCGGTGGCGGCTGACTGCCCCCCGAGGCTTGTGGAGAAGCCTGGGAGAGTGGTTGTAACGTCTTGTCAATGCGGTGGTTATGTCGCGGTTAGGGTTGTGGACTCTGAAGCCCCACCTCGGGCGTGAGGCGTCCGCCGAGACGGTCGGCGAAGCGCTCCAGCGAAGCGGCGAAGGCCGGATCATGGTCGTAGCGCTTCTCGACCTTGCGGACCCCATAGAGGACGGTCGAGTGGTCCCGGCCCCCGAACGCGCCGCCGATCTCGTCGAGGCTCAAGGGGGTGAGCCGACGAGCGAGGAACATGATCACCTGGCGCGGCTCTGAGACGCTGCGGCCGCGCCGCTTGGAGCGCAGATCCGTGAGCTTCACGTCGTACTGGGCGCAGACGAGCTGAGCGATCCGGTCGATGGTGATGCCCGCCCCCACCGGCTGGAGCGACTGCTTGAGGGCGGCCCGCGCGACGCGCAGGGAGACGGGCTCGCCCAGGACGTCGGCGTAGGCGCGGGTGCCCAGGAGAGCGCCCTCGAGCTCGCGGATGTTGTTGCGGAAGTGGCTCGCGATGAACTCCACGACGTCATTGGGCACGTCGATGGGCATCAACTCAGCCTTGCGGCGGATGATGGCCATCCGCGTCTCCATTTCGGGCTGTTCGAGTTGGGTCACGAGCCCCCAGCCAAAGCGCGAGACGAGCCGGTCTTCCAGGGTCGGGATCTCGCCCGGGGCGGCGTCCGAGGACAGGACGATCTGGCGGTTGGACTGGTACAGCTGGTTGAACGTGTGGAAGAACTCCTCCTGCGTCCGCTCCTTCCCCTTCAGGAAGTGGATGTCGTCGATGACCAGCAGGTGCACGTTCCGGAACCGGGCACGGAACCGATCCACCTCGTTGCGCTGCAGCGAGCGGACGAACTCGTTCGTGAACTCTTCGCAGGAGAGGAAGCAAATCCGGTCCCCGGCGAACCGGGCCAGGAACTCATGGCAGACGGCGTGCAAGAGGTGCGTCTTCCCCAGGCCGACCGAGCCGTGGATGAAGAGGGGGTTGTAGGCGCGGCCCGGGTTCTGGCCGACAGCCCGAGCGCTCGCGTGGGCCACGCTGTTGGCCGGCCCGACGATGTAGTTATCGAAGGTGTAGAGCTCGTTGAGGCGGAGCGGCAGGTCACCCACCCCGGATCCCTGGAACGGGGCCGGGTAGGTCCCCGCCGGCGCCGGCCGGACGCCGTCGGTGGCGGGCAGAGAGGCCTCACCGAGCGCGTCCTCGGCTCGGGGAGCGGCCTCCGCCGTGGCCAGGCTCTCCGGGTCAATCTCGAAGCTCACCTTCACCGGCGTCGGCGTCACCGCCAGCGCGGCTTCGCGCAGCAGGCGCGTGAACTTGGTCTGCGACCACTCCTGGTGGAATCGATTCGGCACAGCGAGCACGAGCTGGCCCTCGCTCCACTGCTTGAGCGACATCCGTGTGAACCACGTGTCGTACTGGCGCTTGTTGATGCGTCCACGAACTTCGGTGAGTAGCTGCTCAAAGCGGCCCGCACTCGAATCGTCGTACGCAGGATTGCCTGCTGCGGTCATCCGGTTGTGACCCTTCCCTGCCCTGAACGACGCGTGGGGCTGCCACCCCAACGTGCCGTAATGCCGCCTCGAACCGCGCGTCGGCGCCCTCGCCACCGACCCGCGCTGCCCACTCGCGAAGAGAGCAACGAGCGCTCGCCGATCGACGCGTCTGTGGCACGCGTCGGCTGACGAAGGCTCGCCTTCCCTCTTCACGAGCGCGCAAACGTACGCCGTCGAGCGCCGCGCGTCAACGGCGCAGCGCCGATCCGCGTTTGATCGGGCGAGAACAACCCGTATCAAGGCAAGGGCTACAATCAGGGCGATGCAGCCGAGCAGCCGTTTTCGTCGTCAACGGCCCGCCAGTGCGCGAAGTCGCGTGACAATACGACACAAAGTTGACGCGGCCTCGATCATGTGATCCTCCGTCGTGCCTTCGCCGACGCTCACGCGAATGGTGGACGACGCGCGCTTGCGCGACAACCCCATCGCAAGCAGACCCGGACTAGGGTCGCTACTGCCCAACGCGCAGGTGCTGCCGGTCGCTACGGCGATGCCTTCAAGGTCCATATTGATCATGGCCGCTTCCCCTTCGACGTCACGCAGCTCAAGCGTGACGACGCCGGGCACGCGGTGTGCTTCGGCAGAGACGACGCGCCAGCCTTCGATCGGCGCCATCCCATCCAGGAATGTCGTGATTCGTGCGTCGTAGCGCGCCGCCGCGTCGGGTTGACGCGCCAGTGCCGACTGCAGCGCGGTAGCGAACGCCGCCACTGCCGCGACGTTCTCGGTTCCCGGTCGCAGCCGCTCCTCTTGGACGCCGCCGTGGAGGAGCGGCAGCAGGGTTGTGCCGCGTCGAACGACCAGGGCGCCCGTACCGGCCGGACCGCCGCACTTGATGCCTGAGAGCAGGACCAAGTCGGCGTCGAGGGCGGCCCGGTCCACCGGGATTCGGCCTGGGGCAAGGGCGGCGTCGCAGAGGAAGGGGATCCGGCGCGTCCGCAGCGCGGCCGCAATCTCCGCGGCGGGCTGCAGGGCCCCCGTCTCGTGGTTGGCCAGCATCAGGGCCGCCACGGCCGTGTCGTCGGTCACTCGCCCAAGGAACTCCTGTGCGTCGATCACGCCGTCGGCCTGGACTGGGACGACCTCCAGCTCCAGCCCCATCGATGTCAGGGCCTGGGCGGTGTCCAGCACCGCCGGGTACTCCACCTCGCTGACGACGAGCTTGCGCCGGCCCACGGTCGCGCCCGCGTAGGCTGCGCCGTGCAGCGCGATGGCAGCGGCTTCGGTCGCGCCCGAGGTGAAAATCACCTCCCGCGGGCGACAGCCGAGGGCGGTTGCGACCTCGGTGCGGGCGTCCTCGAGTACGTCCTTGGCGGCACGGCCCTCGAGATGCGGCGAGGACGGGTTGCCCAGCGGCTCCGCGAGGAGCGCGGTCATTCGCGCGCGCGCGGCCGCTAGCAGCGGGGCCTGGGCGGCGTGGTCGAGGTAGATGCGCGTGCGGCCCATGGCGGCATCCTACGGCCCGGCGGCCGGCGCGCGCCCTGGGCGCGCTCGGATTCCCCAATCGCACCGGACGACAGGCGCGGCTCTCCCTGGCACCCTACGGCCGTGGCCGACCTGCTGATCATCGACAACTACGACTCGTTCACCCACAACGCGGTCGACCTGCTCACCCAGCTGGGGGCCGAGGTCGAGGTCGTGCGCAACGACGCGGTCGCCGTTGGGGACATCGGGCCGGCGGACTTCGCGGGCATCGTCCTGTCGCCGGGCCCGGGTCGGCCGCGCGACGCAGGGATCTGCGTGCCGCTGATTCGCAGCCTTGGCAAGCGCGTCCCGATCCTGGGCATCTGTCTGGGTCACCAGGCGATTGCCGAGGCGTACGGCGGCCGCATCGTGCGAGCCGTGCGGCCCCTGCACGGCACTGCGACCAGCATCCAGCGCGCGCCTGGTCGCGGCGGTCTGTTGGCCGGCCTGCCCCGCCGCTTCGAGGCGGCCCGGTACCACTCCCTGGTCGTCGATCCCAACCGACTCGGACGCGGGCTCCGCGTGACCTGCCGCTCCGCGGAGGGCGAGATCATGGGCTTGGCCCACGAGCGCGATCCGGTCGAAGGCGTGCAGTTCCACCCGGAGAGCTACTTGTCCCCCCACGGCCCCGCTCTGCTGGCGGCGTTCCTCACCCGGGCGGGTCTGCGACCTCGGGGCCCGGCCAAGGTCGTGCGGTAGGATCCGCCTATGACCATGCCTGCCCCCTTCTTCGATCGACTGGAGGCGGCGCGGCGCGAGCGTGGCACCGTCCTCTGCGTCGGCATCGATCCCCGCATGGACCGCATGCCTGAGGAGGTCACCGCCGGCCTCGCGGGCGATGTCGAAGCCGTCTTGACGCGCTTCGGCCTCGAAATGCTGGACCTGGCGGGCCCGCACGCGGCCTGCTTCAAGCCCCAGATCGCCTTTTTCGAGGCCTACGGCTTGGCAGGGCTGCGGGCCTTCGCGGCGATCGCCCGCGGGGCACGCGAGCGCGGCCTGCTCGTGATCGGCGACGTGAAGCGCGGCGACATCGGCTCGACCGCCGGAGCCTATG
This sequence comes from Planctomycetota bacterium, assembly GCA_027625315.1. Classification (GTDB taxonomy): domain Bacteria; phylum Planctomycetota; class PLA2; order PLA2; family JAEUHO01; genus JAHEIK01. Next base: position 153 of record JAQBWE010000025.1, on the reverse strand, counting down.
CCCAGGCCTTCCTGGAGCCGGGCGGCGACCTGGAAGTCGACGCGATCACCATCAACCCCTACCTCGGTGGCGACTCCCTCGCACCGTTCGTGGATGCGGCCGCGCGGCATGGCAAGGGGCTGTACGTCCTCGTGCGCACCAGCAACCCCGGGG